>DAOMOV010000040.1:0-11741 GCA_035444505.1 Terrimesophilobacter sp. | reverse complement strand
GTGGCCTCGCGGCCACGTGCGCAGAAAATCGGGCGAGCACGACAGCGCCCTCGGGGCGCTCTCGAGGTGCTTCGGCCATGCTTTCGACTGTATCGGTAGTGGCTACGCGGGCGGTGCAGTGCTCAGCGCGACGTCGACGGGCTGGCTGGCGCAGTTTCGCCATCGTGCGCTGTGTCGTTCGGACGGCGCCTCGTGATCAGCCAGTGGGCGAGCTGGAAACCGGCGTAGAGGAACAGCGCGATGGCGAAGACGGGCACCGCCCAGGCGCGCACCTCAGCCGTGACCAGGTTGTTGACATACCCGATCCAGGGGATGGCGTACCAGACCGCGCCTCGGATCTGCACACCTCGCACGGCGACCGCGTCGGGCACCGCGTTGTTGTCGCCCTGGGTGATGAAGCGCCGCTCGCCATCGCTGCTGCTGATGATCGACACCACGCGGTGGGTGACGACCTCGGGCTGGCCCGAGGCGATCTGGTAGGTGATGGCGTCGCCGATGCGAATGTCTTCCGTCTGCACCGGTTTGACGATGACGAGAGTGCCGGGCGGGTAGGTGGGTTCCATGGACCTGGTGAGCACCGTCATGGGGGTCGAACCGGTCACGGCGGGAACGACGATCGCGGCAGCCCCGAGGAGCATGACGAGACCGAGAAGACCAAAGCTCAGGCCGACGCCGATGTAGTAGAGCACACCGTGTTCCTTCTCACGAATGCGGCGCCCGCTCATGCAAGATCCTCCAGATACTGTCGCTGCTCTTCGTCGCGATCGTGTCGGCGGCGAAGCCACCAGGTCAAGAACCACTGTGCCGCGACGCCGACGCCGAGCGCGGCGAAGAGGAGCAGCACAAAGTACTCCTCGAAGAGCTGCCATGTATTCGGCACAACCCCGAGGGAGGCAATGGTCGCCACGCGAGAGTCGAACTCGGTGATCTCGATGACCGTGTCTGGACTGCCGCAGTCGGTGGGCGCAAGCCCGCCCAGTGATTCGTCGGAGAGCTGGATGCCGATGCTGAACGATGCTGTCTCGCCCTGCCCCTGCGTGCCGCTCAGGTCACCGAGCGACACCGTCGTGACGACGGGTCGCGCCTGACCGGCGGCGAGCTCGCCTTCGAACAGCACCTGACAGGGGTTGGCGGAGCTGAGGCCCGCCGGGGCACCGTCAACACCGCCCAGGGCGACGCCCAGCTGCATGGCGTCGCCGAGCACGGCGCTCGAGTAGGTGACGTCTTGCAGCACGATCCGCAGGAACGCGTCGTCGCCGCTCGCGTTGCGCACCGTGAACTGAGAGCTAGCACTCCCCCGCGGCACCAGTGCGAGGTCGCTGAAGAGCGGATCCGCGAGCTGCGTGCCCCATGAGGTGCCGTCGGGGCTCACCTCGAGCTCACCCGCCGCCAAAGCGGGATTGGTACCGCCTACCGCCAACAGCACTCCGAGAATCAGAGCTGGCAACCCATGCGCACGTCTCACGAGCATTCAAACTTGTATCGGTCGGGCAGCTGGGTGATCCGAATCTCACCGTTCGCGGTCTCGGTCCAGATTCCGCCGTGCACAGATTGTTCGACACGCACCGGTAGAACACCTGTCCCGAAGAGTGAAGGATGCAGGTGGCCTTGGTCGGCGTAGAATTGTGCCACTGTCCAGTGCCCGTCTGGCTGATCGTAGGCGAAGATGTCATTCACGTACACCTTGTAGTCAACGACGTGCTGATATGCGGGTAGCTCACTCCATTCGAAAGCGATGTAGTTGCCCCACGAGTTCGCATCGCATTGCAGCGCTTCGATTGGGGGATTTGCGTCGGCAACGATTTCGAACGTGAAACCTTGCGTCTCGTCACTGTCATTGCACGGTGCAAGTTCTATGATGTAGGAACTCGCCTCGGTGTGCCAAGAGTTTGAGACGACGGCACACTCTGAGAACTCTTCGTTCCTGATCCGATAGGTGCCGTCGGGGCGCTCCGATATCTCCCACGACTGCGCGGCAGTATCGTTGTCATCCGCGTGGACTATGTCGCCTCCCGATGTCGTGCTGGACCAGAACTGGTCAGGCTGGCTGTCCGCATTCCAGGCGAGCTCAACCCGGTACTGTCCGTCAAGCTGTGGGTGGATCAGCCACTCCATCAGTTGGTTGTGGTCGCAATCGAAGTCATATACCAAGATCTCGTCGTTCCACTGACGCTCCACACACAGATTTCGGTTGAAGATGTTGTAGCGCACTCCGGTTTCGCTGAACGGCGATGTTCCAGTTTGCACCGCTTGCGTGAACGTCGCCGCGGGCGTTGCATCACTCCAGCCGGACTGTGCCGATGCGGTCGTGGCACTCACGACGGTGCCATCGAGGGATTTACCACTGTGGTTCGTGACGCTGCTCATGGCGTTTTGCACGCAGACAACGACGCTGGCACCCGCAGCGAGTGCGGCAGGGGTGCTCGCGTAGGTGACCGGGGAGCTGATGGGACCCGTGGTGGGCGAGGGGAGCGTCGCGCTTGGCGTGCACGCGGCCTCGTCTACGACGACGGCGAGGCGCGCCGTGACGTGGTCGCGCAGGTCGCTTGCGGAGGACGCGCTCACCGTCACGGAGAACGCCGCCTCACGGTTGCCCGTGTTCGTGACGACAACGGCCTGAGCCGCAGTGAGCTCGGTGGCGGTATACGTGTGGGTGAGCCCACCGCCAACGGTGTGAGAGACCCCGACCGTTGCCGCATCCGCCGTGAAGGGATCGACGCTCGTCTGGGCCGACCAGAGCGCGGTGGCGGTGCCCGTGCCGATGAGGGTCAGGAAGACGACGGCACCGGCAAGAAACCCCCGACGAAACGGGGGGCGAAGCGCGGATCGTGGCGGTTCCATCACAGCTCCTGGTCGGCCGTGAGAGTCAACGAGAAGGCCGCGTCGTCCCCCGGTTGTGCCGTGCCCGAGAGCGACACGTCAAGGCACAAGTGGGAGACCTCGCTCGGCGCCATGATGCCGAGGCCAACCGTCGAACCCAGAGCGTTCACGCCCGGGGTCGTTGAGCTGCACGCATCCGTCTCACCGACTACTTCGAGTCGCAACTCGAACGAGCCGACATCACCCCCTGTCTGGCTTGACAGAGCCGACAGGTCGAGCGGAATGTTGCCCGTGTTCGCCACTACCACGTACTGCACATGGTGTTCGCCCGGCAGCAGCTTCGACCAGTGGGTCGAATCGAGGGTGCCGGTGACGCTCAGGTCGAGAATGCCCGATGTGATTTCCGAAGCCTCAATCGACGCATCGTCGTTCCACAGCGCGTAGGTTCCACCAGCACTCAGCACGGCAGCGAACGTGCCCGCCGCGACAGCGCACAGGGAGGTGAACACGCCCCCGAGGCTCACACGGTGCCGCGGTGGGCGGTGGGCGGGCTGACGCGTCGTAGCGTCACCATCAACTGCTGGGGGCATGATTCACCTCCCCGGGTGCTGTTCCAGACCAATGGGGCTACCGCCACTCGCAACTACGCGGGGGCGCTGGGGTGCAGCACCCTCGGTGCCACACCCCAGGCAGAATTACGAGACTTGCTGCGTCAGAACGAAGCTGATCGCGTCAAGATCGACCGTCTGGTCCTGGCCCTCGAGACCGTCAACACTGTCGCCAGGGAACTCAACCGTCACCGTGACATCAAGCACGATCGGGGCTGGATCATCGACCACCGTGTAGGGGCCGCTGCCCGTCACCGCGGTGTGCGTGGTGTCGACCGTAAAGGTGACCTCGAGCGCGTCAGCGAACTCCGTGTTGCCACCGTCGACAAGACCGGTTGTATCCACTGTAAGGAGCGCCTCAAGGTTGTCTCCAGTGGCCTCAATGGTCAACTGGCCTTCGTACGTGGCGACGTCCCCGGGAACCCACAGGTCCCACTCGTTGTCCCACTCGCCGACGGAGCCGGTGATGGTGAGGGTACCGGACTGGATGTCGCCAACCTCTATGGTCGCCGTGTCGTTCCAGACGGCGAGGGTGCCGGCGCCGCCGAGGAGCAACGCAATGCCCGCTGCTCCCGCGATGCTCGCCTTAGTGAGCTTGTTCATGATGTGTGTCCTCTACAGGTCTGGACCCGAACACACACTAGCGTGAACGCACAACGCTCTCACCATTCGTCGCCTTCGGGTCGCGAATCAATCGGGGTGGGTCGGACTAGGGTTTCCGAACCACCAGAAGAGCACCCCCATGGGGTCTAGGGTTTCCCCACAGAACCGCTATTCCAACTCGAGAGTCTACGCACCGATGCAAGCCTCGCGGAAGAGACGGCACGCACCCAAAACGGGGGTATACCGCTAGAACATAAGGGAGGTCAGCCGTCGCCGCGCCACAACCACTCGCTCGTCCTGAGCACCGACAATCTCGAACAACTCCAGCAGGCGAACCCGCACCGCGTCTCTCGCCACGGCATCCGACGCCCCGAACAGCTCCAGCAGCCGGTCAAACGCGTCCTCGACGTGACCACCGGCGACATCCAGATCGGCAACCTGAAGCTGCGCCTCAATGTTCGCGGGCGAGTCGGCTGCCGCCGCGCGCACCGCCGGCGCGTCCAGGCCGCTCACCCTCTTGAGCAGCGACACCTGCGCGAGCCCCGCCGTCGCGAGAGCGTCGCGCGGACTCTGCGCCAACGCTGCCTTGTACGCCGCGATCGCGGCATCGAAATCACCCGCCGAAATAGCGTCGAACGCCTCCTGGTGCAGCGGCGGCAGCGGTTCCTCCGCCTGCTCCGCGGTCGACGCGACGCCCTCCGCCGATACGTCAACCGAACCCGACACGCCGTTCTGGGCGGCGAGCTGAGACACCTGCTCCAAGACCTCACGAGCCTGCTCCACGGGAAGCTCACCCTCATAGAGCGGCGCCGGCCGACCGGCGATGATCGCCACCACCGTCGGAGCCACCGCCACCTGCAGAGCCGCGACAAGCTGCGGATTCGCCGCAGAATCCACCGTAGCCAGCACGAACCGCCCCGCCAGTTCCTCCACGAGCGACACGAGAGACGACGTCGGAGACCCCGCGTACACCTCCACGATCACCGGCACCTTCGCCGACAACTCCAGAATCGCCGAAAAATTCGCATCCGACGCCTCGACAACCACAGAGGGCGAACCCGGCGCAGCGCCCTTCGACGAACCCTGCGAATCCGCCGAGTGCACCGGTGCCGTGGGAGCGCTGTGACGCGCTCTCAGCGCAGACAAGTCCACCGCCCCACGCAAGTGCGACGGAAGGGGCTGCTGCGCCATCTAGAGCTCCCTCGCCGACAACAAATGAGTCGCAAAACCGACCAGAACGATCTTGCCATCGCTACCGGCAGGCGGCACGTAGAACAAGAGCTGATCGCCGTACTCCGCAGCCACACCCGTGTGCGTGCTGCTCACGCCGGACAGCGACTTCACCATACCCTTCGGATTGATGCTCGCCCCCCGCTCCACCGGCTCGACGACCTCCGACTCCTTCAGATACACCGCGACAAGGGCGCCCGCATCCGTTGTCGAAATCGCGATCGGGGCAACATCAGCGGGAGCATTCGCGAAACTGATCGACGCCACCGAGGGAAGCGCGTCACGGATCGCCGCCTTTGCCGCAGGACCAATGCTCGGATACAGCGGATCAGACTCCATGTCGAACGACTTCCAGAACTCGCTGGCCTCCCCGACAGCAAGAATGTCGCCATACGACGACGCCACCTGATCCGGCGCCATCTTCAAAACGCGCACGTTCGGCTGAAGTCGAGCCGACCCCGTGGCGGGAGCCGCCAGCTCCGGCAAGGCGACACCCGCAGCCAACGAGACCGCGTACGTGACCTTGAAGTTGTCCCGCGGGGTCTCCTGAACCAGAATCAGGGCGAGCGGGGCCGCAACCGACGGCTCTGACGCCTCCTCGCCCTCAGCATCCCCCGACTCGGCCTCGGAGGGCGAGGCCGAAGGCACTGCCGTCTGCAAAGGAACCTCCTGCACCACGGTGAACACCGTTCGCGGCCAACTCTCCGTGCGCTGAGGCAATAAGACCTTGATCTCTGTACTCGGAATCGACGGCAGTCGAACAGCACTCGAGTCCGCCCTGATCAGAGCGTAATTCGCGGCCCGCAGCTCCAACGCCGGGCCGGCAAACCGCTCCGCCGCCAGCTCAGCGTCGAGCGACGCATCCGCATTATTCGCCGTCACGGCAACCTTCGACAGGATGCGCTTCATCTGCGACTCCGTCACAGCCGGTGGGATAGAGGGAGCCTCACTCGCCGGAACAGCAGACGCCGAAGGCGCTGAGCCCGCGCTGAACAGCTCAGCTCCCGACGCACAGCCCGTCAACACCACAGACGCCACAACCAGCGCCGACACCATCGAAGCCGACTTGCCTGCAGCGCGGCGCCCCTTACTGTTGGGCAGCGAAATCGGCTTCATGACTTTACTCGCCTTGACCTTGGGCCGCTTGGGCGCCTTCGGGAGCTTCGGCGGCTTGCGACGCGGCCCCCGAGCACGATTGAAGTGCGCCAGCGCCCACACGTACAAGCCGATACCCATCAGCAGAAGGAGCACGCCACCGACAATGAGTGGACCCGACCACGGCGTACGGTTGTCAAGCGGCCACGAGATCGAGAACAATGCGGGCGCCGGGTTGATCCCATCGGTCAGCAGCACCAGCGACACGTCGGTGGGCACATTCACCACAAAACTCAACTGGTCGGCGCGCGAGTACTCGTCCAGCCACACGTCAGCGCCGCGAGGGTTCGGCACGAAGGTCTCCAGCCCCGACACCCGTGACGTCGACAGCTGCCTCGACTCCGGATCAAACGACACAGAGTTGTAGGTTGCGTCACCAATCCACGCCATGACGTCCATCGTGCGACCGTACGCGGCAAAAACTTCGCCATCGCCCATCACGTCGACCTTCTGACGGCCCTCAAGCGAGTTCAACACGGCACCGTCGATGAACGTGATCGGTGCCGCACCGCTCACCGAAACTTCCGCCACGACCTGGTCAGGCTCCGCCCAAATGGTGCGCTGGGCGACGCCGAGACCAATCATGACGAACGCGAGAACGAAGCTGAAGATCGCCACAATGAACCGCAACTCCCACTCCTTCCTCTCGCCACCGACTGGTCAGCACACAACACGTTTCGGGCGGTGGGGGTGAGACACTCGCATGCACGTGAAAATCCGCAAGCACGGTGTCGTCAACGAACGACAGTCCAGATTATCGTAAGCAAGCCTGAAAGCCCGCTTGACGAAAGCTGCAGACGTCGCGCAGCACGAAACTTGACCGTGAAGCCGCGCGTCGCATCAGGCTAAACTCGGTTTCGTTCGGCCCACCCGGCCGAGACTACTCGTGCACGACACCAATCGAGGAGTAAAGACGTGCCCCAGGACGACGAAGCCTTCTCGACCGCCATGCGCGGCTACAACCGCGACGAAGTCGACGCCGCCATCCAGAGTCTGCGGCGAGAGATCATCAAAGCCAACCAGGATAAGACCGAAGCCACCAAAGAGGTCAAGCGTCTCACCGCCACGGTCGAAGACCTCCAGGCCGAGATAGAAGAAACCGGCCGCCCCACCTACAGCGGACTCGGCACCAAGCTCGAGAACGTGCTGAGAGTCGCCGAAGAGCAGTCCACCCGACTCGTCAGCCAGGCCGACATCGACGCCGAGAAGCTTCGCAATGCCGTGCACGCCGAAGTGAACGCGCTCCGCGTCGAGTCGATGGAAGCCGCCGACACGATACTCGCCGAAGCGAACGAGCGAGCAGGCACCATCCTCACCGCCGCCCGGGAAGAAGCAGACGAGCTGCTCGCCAAGACCCGCGCCGAAGCCGAAGCCCTTCGCGACCAATCCCTCCGTGAGACCGCGGCCATTCGCGGCGCGGCGGCGACAGAGAGTGCTGAAGCGCGCGCCACCGCCAAGCGAGAAGCCGCAGCTCTCAGGGCCGAAGCCGAACGTGCCGCGGCTGAGCTTCGCGTGGTCGTCGAACGCGAAGTGGAAGAATCGCGCACAGGTGCCGCCGCCCTCGCCCGCGAAACCGAACAACGGCGCGCAGAATTCGACAGCGAGTACGAACTCAGATGGTCAGAACTGGGTCGAGACACCGACAAGCTGCGAACGGATGCCGAACGCGAAGTCGCCGAAACCCGTGAACGGCTTGCCGCAGACGTTGAGAACACCCGCAAGGAACTCGCCGCGGAGGTGGACAGAACACGCTCTGAGCTCGCCGCCGAGGTGAAACGGGTCCGGTCCGAACTCGCCACCGAAGAAGAAGCCCGCCGCGCTGAACTCGACCGCCACGTCGCCGACACCACCGCAGCCCTGGACGCCAACTCCGCTGCCACACGGACCCAGCTCGAGCGCGACGTCGAACAGCTTCGCGCCGACACCGCCCGCGAACTCGAACAGCGACGCGCCGAAGTCACGCAGGAGCTCGACAATGCTCGGGCCGAGCTCAAAGCCGAAATCGAGGCGGCACGCGCTTCCCTCGCCGAGCACGTCGGGCAGGCCCGCACCGACCTCGAAGTCGAGCTCGCAGCCCGTCGCGACGAGGCCGAGAAGGAGCTGCTGAGCCGCCACCAGCAGGCCGTCGCCCAAACCCAGAAGTATCTCGACGAGTCAACGGCCCAGCTCGCCGAGGCCACCGCGCGCGCCGCAGAGACGCGTCGCGAAGCGGACGAGATGGAGACCAACGCGAAGGCCGCGGCAAAGGCAGCTCGAGCAGAAGCGAGCGCGACCGCCGCTGAAGTGCTCGCCAACGCCGAGGCCCGCGCGAAGACGATGGTGAAAGACGCGGAGAAACGCACCGCCAAACTCGTGTCCGACGCAGAAGACAGACTCGCGAAGATTAGGATTGAGCGCGAAGCGGTCGCCGGATACTTCGAGAGTCTGCGCAGTGTGCTCGGAGCCGCCGAGAAAGTGAATCTCGAGAACACCTAAACGCGCCAGAGGAGCCGTGTGAAGATCCAAAACGCCTTTCGGTTCGGCCTTCTCGGAGGACTCGGCGTCCTCGTCGCACTCGCCATCGGGTCCGCCATCGGCACCCTCGCCACGATCCTCACCTACATCGGCGCCGCGGTCTTTCTCGCCTTGGGTCTCGACCCGGCCGTCTCGTGGCTGGAGCGGCACCGGTTCCCCCGGTGGGCGGCCATCCTCACCGTCGTCATTGCGGTACTCGGCGTCTTCACGGGGCTCATGTTCGCCGTCGTTCCCGTCATCGTCGAGCAGATGACCAACCTCATCACGAGCCTCACCCCCCTCATCGCCACGCTGACAAGCCCCGGGGGGCTCGACTGGATCGCCGACGTGCAATCACGACTGCCCGACTACGTCGACCTTCAAGAAGTGCTCGCCACCGCGCTCGACTGGGTGAAGAACAACGTCACCCAGATCGGTGGCGGTGTGCTTCAGGTCGGACTCGGAATCGCCAGTGGTCTCTTCGGCGGGTTCATCGTGCTCATCCTCACGCTCTACTTCGTCGCGTCGCTGAACACGGTCAAACGGGGCATGTACCAGCTCGTACCGGCAAGCCGCCGCGCACGCTTTGCCGACATCTCCGAACAGATCACCGGCTCGGTCGGTCGTTACGTGATCGCTCAGGTCAGCGTCGCCCTCTGCAACGGCGTCGTGAGCTTCATCTGGCTCACGGCCATCAGCGCCAAGTACCCCGCGCTGTTCGCGTTCCTCGCGTTCCTCTTCGCCCTCGTACCGCTCGTGGGAACCATTACCGGAAGCACGCTCATCACCCTCGCATGCCTGCTCTTCAACGGAGTCGAGACCGCCATCTGGGCGGGTGTGTTCTACCTCATCTACATGCAGATCGAGGCATACGTCATCGGCCCGAACATCATGAAGCACAACGTGAAAGTGCCCGGCCTCGTCGTCGTCATCGCGGCACTCATCGGTGGAACCCTGCTGGGCATCCTCGGTGCCCTCATCGCCATCCCGGTGGCTGCAAGCGTGCTCATCATCATCAACCAGGTGACGATCCCCCGCCAGAACGAGCTTTAGCTCACCCGGATGCGTCGGGCCACTCGGTCGGCAGTGGCAGTGCCGTCGGGTTGAGCCGCGCCACGATCTCGGTCAGCACCCGATACGTTTGCGGCTCCCCCACCCACAGGTGCTTGCCCTCGTCCACCGCAACGACCTCGGCCTCCGGAACCACGGCGAACCGCTCCGTCGCCTCGGCCGGCCGCAAGTAGTCATCCAGTTCCGGAACCACAGCGACAAGCTGCTTGCCGCTGCCCGCCCACGCGGCGAGCTCCTCCGCCGTCGTGCGGTGAAGCGGAGGCGACAGCAGGATAGCCCCCGCAATCGGGTGCCGCAGCCCGTACTTCAGCGACACCTCCGTGCCGAAAGACCAGCCCACGAGCCAGGGGTTCGGCAGTCCCCTCTCAGCCACAAGCTCCATGGCCGCGGCAAGGTCGTGCCGCTCCCCCTCACCGTGTCCGAATTCTCCTTCGGAACGACCGCGCGGCGACGTCGCGCCACGAAAGTTGAACCGCAACACTGCGGTGTCAGCCATCGCCGGCAGTCGGGCCGCAGCCTTGCGGATGATGTGCGAATCCATGAACCCGCCGTGCGTCGTGAGAGGGTGCAGCGCGATCATCGTCGCGACCGGTGCCGCAGACTCCGGGAGCGCAAGCTCGCCGACGAGCGTCAGACCGTCGGCCGTGTGCAGCTCAATGTCTTCGCGGTGCGCGGGCAGCTCGACTCCGGCCCTGATCTTCATGGTCATCCTCCGTGCGGTTACGCGATCTTCCAGCAGTGCGAGTGCCAGTGCCTGCGCGCAGCCAGGTCATCGTTTTCCCCCATGAGCCCATCGGCACGCCACGTGACCACGTGAGCGGTTCCCGGGGTGACATCCTGTGAGCAGCCGGGGCAGACGTAGGTCTTGATGGCGCCCGCCGCAGAGACCGGCTGCACGTTCCACAACCCGTCGCGCTTGGACTCCTGCCGTTTGAAGCCGAACAGCACTCTCGACACGTCGAGTTCGTCATGCTCCGGATGCGCCGATACGCCTCGTCGCGCACGTGACCCACGCGAGGGGCGAGGGCGGTTGGAGCGAGGCATCCCTCAAGGATACCCGCGCGGCTTCAGTACCAGCCCTTGGACAGGAACGCAGCCCAGGCACCGCACGGCGTGCCGTAGCGCCCTTCGATGTAGGAGAGGCCCCACACGATCTGGGTGTGTGGATTGGTGCGCCAGTCATCGGCCACCGTCGCCATCTTCGACCCCGGCAGCGCTTGCGGAATGCCATAAGCACCGCTCGACTTGTTCTCAGCGAGGTGGTTCCATCCCGACTCGCGCGTCCACAGCGCCACGAGGCAGTCGTACTCGGCCTCCCCCCAGCCGTGCAGCTGCAGAAGCTCCCAGGCGATCGCTTTCGCTGTTCCCGGGTCTGGGACACCCGCCGAGGGGGCCACCGCGGGCTTCGGCTTCGCCACGGCATCGTAGGAGTCGCGCTGGATCGAGTGCGACCACGTGCCGTCGGCTTCGAACAATTGTGTGCTGAGCGTCGAACCGGGCGTGATCACCGGAGTGGCGTCGGCGCGGGAGTCTGGCGCGATCGTGGAGACGAGAACAATGCAGACCGCTACCCAGAAGGCAAACAGGGGCACCGCGTAGGGGTTTCGCACGTGACGCTCGTCGAACGACGCCTGCACGCGCTGAATCTGCGCGAAGGCGATCTGACGACGTGACGAAGCTCTCACAGTCACAGGATGCTACTGCACAAAACCCCAAAAAAGCAGAAGAAACAAGTGATCGTCACTTGACTGCAAGCATCAC
>DAOMOV010000039.1:9745-12190 GCA_035444505.1 Terrimesophilobacter sp. | reverse complement strand
GACCGGCTATTGACAGGGTGCGCAACCGCGTGGTGAAATCATATATCTTTTCGTACACGATAAGCGAGGGTGAGATCAGACATGGTCACCACACCACTGCCAGAGCGGCCCGGCAAGATCATCGCCGTGCACCTCAACTATGCCTCCCGCGCCGCCCAGCGCGGGCGCACCCCCGAGCAGCCCGGCTACTTCCTCAAGCCCGCGACCTCGCTCGCCGCATCCGGAACCCTCGAACGCCCCGCCGGATGCGAGCTGCTCGCCTTCGAGGGGGAGATCGCGCTCATCATCGGCCGCGACGCCCGGCGTGTAACCCCCGAAGACGGTTGGAGCCACGTCTCCCACATCACCGCCGCCAACGACTTCGGCGTCTACGACCTGCGATACGCCGACAAGGGCTCCAATCTGCGCTCCAAGGGCGGCGACGGGTTCACCCCCCTCGGCCCCGACCTCATCACGGCGGCGGATGTCGACCCCCAGGCCCTGCGCATCCGCACCTGGGTGAACGGCGAGCTCGTGCAGGACGACACCACGGCCGACCTGCTCTTCGACTTCGGGCGACTCATCGCCGACCTCTCCCAGCTCATCACCCTCGAGGCCGGCGACGTCATTCTCACCGGAACCCCCGCCGGATCGACTGTTGTGCAGCCGGGCGACGTCGTCGAGGTCGAAGTCGACGGCAACGGGCACAGCACGGGGCGCCTCCGCACCGAAGTCATCGAGGGCACCGTGCCCCTCGCCGACTACGGCGCGCAGCCCAAGGTCGATGACGAGCAGCGCTCTGAAGCGTACGGGTCTCGATACGCGATCGACTCCGTCGATCGCTACTCGACCACCGGAATCCGTGACACCCCAAGAGCCGGTGATCGAGTAGCGGGCGAAGCCCGCGTATCGAGATCCGAGCTCTCCGCGGAGCTGATCTCCAAGATCAACTCGGTCGGCACCG
Source organism: Terrimesophilobacter sp. (assembly GCA_035444505.1). Classification (GTDB taxonomy): domain Bacteria; phylum Actinomycetota; class Actinomycetes; order Actinomycetales; family Microbacteriaceae; genus Terrimesophilobacter. The sequence goes on along the minus strand of DAOMOV010000039.1, from coordinate 11,247 downwards.
CCACCCTGAGCGTTCAGCTGCGCAAGCGCGGCATCAACACGGCCACGATCGACGGGCTGCGCTCGACGCAGCCCGGCCAGCGGCTGGTGGGTCGGGCGCGCACGCTTCGGTTCATCCCGGGACGGGAAGACCTGTTCGACTCGCACGGCGGCGGCTTCAACGCACAGAAGCAGGCTTTCGACTCGCTGAAGCCGGGCGAGGTGCTCGTCATCGACGCCCGCGGCGAGAAGGGCACGGGAACCGTCGGCGACATCCTCGGCCTGCGGGCGAAGGTCAACGGGGCGGCGGGCATCGTCACCGACGGCGGCGTGCGCGACCTCGACGCCGTCACCGACCTGGGGATCCCCGTGTACCACGCCGGCCCGCACCCCGCGGTGCTCGGTCGTCGGCACGTTCCCTGGGAGGTGGACGCCACCATCGCGTGCGGCGGCACCGCGGTTCAGCCCGGCGACGTGATCGTCGGCGACAACGACGGAATCGTCGTCATCCCGCCCGCCCTCCTCGACGACGTCGTCACCGACGCCATCGAGCAGGAACGCCTCGAGACCTGGGTGGCCGAGCGCGTCGCCGAGGGCGTCAGCGTCAACGGCCTCTACCCGCCGAACGCCCAGTGGAAGGCCCGCTACGAGGCGTGGCGCGAGCAGAACCCGTGACCACCACAGCACCCGCGCCCAGCAAGTCGCGCCTTGCCTACGACTTCATCAAGGAACGCATCGAGGACTCCCGCTACACGCCCGGCTACCGTCTCGTGCTCGGCGCGATCGCTGGCGAACTCGGCGTGAGTGTCGTGCCCGTGCGGGAGGCGATCCGGCTGCTCGAAGCCGAGGGACTCGTCACCTTCGAGCGCAACGTCGGAGCCCAGGTCGCCATGGTCGATCCCCGCGAGTACGAGGTCACCATGCAGACCCTCGCGCTCGTCGAGGGCTGGGCGACCGCGGCATCCGCCCCGTTCATGACCCCGGGCGACATCGCGCGCGCCCGCGCCGTCAACGACGCCATGGCTGACGCCCTCGGCGGCCCCAATGGTGTCTCGTTCAACCCCGTCACCTTCACCCGGCTCAACCTCGACTTCCACACCGTGCTGTTCGAGCACTGCCCCAACCCGCACGTGCGCGACCTCGTCGACCGCGGTTGGGCCAGACTGCGTGCGCTGCGCGAGTCCATCTTCAGCTTTGTGCCGCACCGCGCCCGCGAATCGGTCGCTGAACACACGCGCATCCTCGACCTCATCGAGGCGGGAGCCGACCCCCTCGAACTCGAGCTTGCCGCCCGCAACCACCGCCTCAACACCCTTGACGCGTTCCTCGCACGGCGCGACCACAGCAGCACTAAGGAGACAGTATGAAGTTCCGCAGCGACCCCGCACAGATCCGCGGCTCGATCGCCCCCCTCATGACCCCGTTCACGAGCGACGGCGCCGTCGACCACGAGAGCCTGAGAAACCTCGTGAACTGGCAGCTGGCATCCGGAAGCCACGGAATCTCGATCGGCGGGTCGACGGG
>DAOMOV010000039.1:0-9735 GCA_035444505.1 Terrimesophilobacter sp. | reverse complement strand
CCATCGCCGAGCGCGCCGACGCCATTCGCACCGTCGCGACCGCGATCGATCACCGCGTGCCGTTCATGCCCGGCACCGGCAGCGCCAAGCTCGACGAGACCCTCGAACTCACCGCTGCCGCGCACGACGCGGGCGTCGACGCGGCACTCATCATCACGCCCTACTACGCCCGGCCCACCCAGGAAGCGCTGTACCGCTGGTACAAGACCGTCGCCGACGAGTTCCCCGACCTGCCCATTGTCGCCTACAACGTGCCCAGTCGCACCGCCGTTGACGTCGCGCCTGAGACCATCGCTCGGCTCTTCCGCGACGTCGACAACTTCGTCGGCATCAAGGAGACCACCCGCGATTTCGAGCACTTCTCCCGCGTGCTGCACCTGTGCGGGCCCGAACTGCTCGTCTGGAGCGGCATCGAACTGCTCTGCCTTCCCCTGCTCGCCCTCGGCGGCGCCGGCTTCGTCAGCGCCACCGCCAACATCGCCCCCGCCGCGAGCGCCCAGATGTTCGAGGCGTGGGAGGCGGGTGACTTCGAGCGTGCCCGCGAGATCCACTACGGTCTGCACCCCCTCGTCGACCTGCTCTTCGTCGAGACCAACCCCGCCCCCGGCAAGTGGGTGCTCGCGCAGCGCGGTCTGATCGCAAGCCCCCACGTGCGCTCACCCCTCATCGAGCCGACGGATGCGGGGCTCGAGTCGATCCGCCGCCTCATGTCCGAGGGCGAGCAGTACCTGACGCCCGCGGGCGACCACCAGATCGGAGCACGCTCATGAGCCACCACACACCGGCGAACCTGCCCGACCGCATCCGTCACTACATCGACGGCGCGTTCGTCGACAGCGTCGACGGCACCACCTTCGACGTGCTCGACCCGGTGAGCAACGAGACCTACGTTCAGGCCGCCTCGGGGTCGGCCGCCGACATCGACCGCGCCGTCGCCGCGGCAAAGCGCGCGTTCGATGCGGGCCCCTGGCCGCGCATGAAGAACCGTGAACGCGCGCGCATCCTGAACCGCATCGCCGACCAGGTCGAGGCGCGCGATGCCGAACTCGCCGAGCTCGAGACCTTCGACACGGGCCTGCCCATCACCCAGGCGCTCGGGCAGGCGCAGCGCGCCGCCGAGAACTTCCGCTTCTTCGCCGATCTCGTGGTGGCCCAGCGCGACGACACCTACCAGGTGCCCGGCGCGCAGGTGAACTATGTGCACCGCAAGGCCGTCGGGGTCGCCGGCCTCATCACGCCGTGGAACACCCCCTTCATGCTCGAGAGCTGGAAACTCGCCCCCGCCCTCGCCTCCGGCTGCACCGTCGTGCTCAAACCAGCCGAATTCACTCCACTGTCGGCGAGCCTGTGGGCTGGCATCTTCGAGGAGGCCGGGCTTCCGCAGGGTGTCTTCAACCTCGTCAACGGGCTCGGTGAGAGCGCGGGCGACGCCCTCGTCAAGCATCCCGATGTGCGCCTCATCTCGTTCACCGGAGAGACCACCACGGGGCAGACGATCTTCGCCAACGCGGCCCCACACCTCAAGGGGCTCTCCATGGAGCTCGGCGGCAAGTCCCCCGCCATCGTGTTCGACGATGCCGACCTCGACGCCGCCATCGACTCCACCCTGTTCGGGGTGTTCTCCCTCAACGGCGAGCGCTGCACCGCCGGCAGCCGCATCCTCGTCGAACGCAGCATCTACGACGACTTCGTGGCCCGCTACGCCGAGCGCGCCGCACGCATCGTGGTTGGCGACCCACACGACCCGGCGACCGAGGTCGGGGCGCTCGTGCATCCGGAGCACTACGCGAAGGTCATGAGCTACGTCGACATCGGCAAGAACGAGGGCCGCCTCGTTGCCGGTGGGGGCCGCCCCGAAGGGCTCGACACCGGCAATTACGTCGCCCCCACCGTGTTCGCCGACGTGCCGCCCACGGCGCGCATCTTCCAGGAGGAGATCTTCGGGCCCGTTGTCTGCATCACCCCGTTCGACACCGACGCCGAAGCGCTTGCACTCGCCAACGACGTCAAGTACGGCCTCGCCGCCTACCTGTGGACGAGCAACCTCACGCGCGCCCACACCCTCGCCCACGGCATCGAGGCCGGCATGGTGTGGCTCAACTCGCACAACGTTCGCGACCTGCGCACCCCCTTCGGCGGGGTCAAAGCATCCGGGCTCGGCCACGAGGGCGGCTACCGCTCCCTCGACTTCTACACCGAGCAGCAGGCCGTGCACATCAGCCTCGCCCCCGTTCACACACCCAGATTCGGAGCCGCCCCGCTGGTCGAGTAGCACGCAGCGCGTATCGAGACCACCCACCCAATCGGTCTCGATACACCGCCCACGGAGGCACTCGACCACCGGAATGGGCCAGACACTCGATCACTGAGACATAAGGAGTCACCATGAACAGCGTGCCTGACATCATCCGCGCCGCCTACGCGGAACTCATCGTCACCGACCTCGAGCGCAGCCGCCGCTTCTACTGCGACATCCTGGGCCTCGTCATCACGCACGAAGACGAGAACGCGATCTACCTGCGCGCCTTCGAGGAGTACCTGCACCACTCCCTCGTACTGCGCAAGGGCGACACGCCAGCCCTCGCCGTGCTCGCCTACCGGGTGCGGTCGCAGGCCGAGGTCGCCCTCGCTGCGAAGCACTTCGAGTCGATCGGATGCGCCGTCGAGCGCCGGGCTGCGGGTGCGACGCGCGGCATCGGTGAGGCAGTGCGGGTCATCGACCCCCTCAGCTTCCCCATCGAGTTCTTCTACGACGCCGAGCATGTGGAGCGATACACGCAGCGCTACGACGTGCACGGAACAGGGGCCCTGTCGCGCCTGGACCACTTCAACATCCTCACCCCCGACGTGCCGGCAGCACAGGAGCACTACGAGTCGCTGGGGTTCCGGGTGAGCGAGGACATCCAAGACGACAAAGGCACCGTGTACGCGAGCTGGCTGTTCCGCAAGGCGACCGTGCACGACATCGCCCTCACCGGTGGCGACGGGCCGCGCATGCACCACATCGCGTTCGCCACGCACGAGCGCAGCCAGATCGTCAACATCTGCGACAAGCTGGGTGCGCACCGCCGCAGCGACCACATCGAGCGCGGACCCGGCCGCCACGGCGTGTCGAACGCGTTCTACCTGTACCTTCGCGACCCCGACGGGCACCGCATCGAGATCTACACGCACGACTACTACACGGGCGACCCCGACAACCCGGTCATCACCTGGGACGTGCACGACAACCAGCGCCGTGACTGGTGGGGAAACCCGGTCGTGCCGAGCTGGTACTCGGAAGGATCCACGGTGCTCGACCTCGACGGCAAACCCGTCGCGCTCACCGAGCGAACCGAATCGGAAGAGGCCGAGGTGACCATCGGCGCCGACGGGTTCAGCTACACCCGCAAGGGCGACGAGATGCCCGAGTACAAGCTCGGCAACCAGGTCTGACCCGCCGGATGCGGCACTCGCCGTACCGGATACCCAGCCCGCTCACCGACTACGCCCAGCCGGTTCGCCGGGAACGCGCCTAGCGTGACTCCCCACACGAGACAAAGGAGTCACACATGTCCGACCCCATGGACCCCACGCTTCCCCCCGATGAGCCGCCGCTCGACGACCCCACCGAACCCGAAGAACCCGGGCCGCTCACCACCCCCGCGTTCCCCATCGACCCACGGCGCGATGACCCCATCGGCGACCCGCCGGTCGACGACCCGAACCAAGACTCGCGGCACGACCCGCACAAGGACCCCGCCCGACCCGAACCAGACGAAATCCTTTAGGGGGCCGCAATGAGGCCCCCGCCTGAGGCACACGCCGCAGCGAAGCATCCGGGAACACCGCTCGCGGGCCCATACGGGCACCCGTTCCACCCGATCCTCGTGACCGTGCCGATCGGCGCGTGGGTCGCGAGCGTCATCTTCGACCTCGCAGGTCTCTTCAGCGCCGAGGGCAGCGCTTTCGCAATCGGGGCCACATGGCTCATCGCGGTCGGCCTCATCGGCGCTCTCGCCGCCGCCGTGTTCGGATTCCTCGATCTCGCGATCATCGAATCAGGCACTGTCGCCAAACGCATCGGGCTCACCCACATGACCATCAACCTCGCGGTCGTCGTGCTGTTCGTCATCAGCTTCGCCGTGCGCCTCGGGGCAGGGGCAGGCGAGCCCAGCGTCATGGGGCTCGTCGTCTCGATCATCGCCCTCGCCGCGCTCGGATTCTCCGGCTGGCTCGGCGGCAAACTCGCCTACCAGTACGGAGTGCGAGTCGCCGCGGAGAGCACCCAGATCGAAGGATTCCGTGCGGCGAAATGACGTCGTCGTCATCACGGGCGCATCGAGCGGAATCGGTCGCGCCACGGCACACGAATTCGCGAAGCGTGGGGCGCAGCTCGTCCTCGCCGCGCGTGGCGCCGCCGCGCTCGAAGACACCGCCGTCGAGTGCGAGAGGCTCGGCGCACGAGCAATAGTCGTCACCGCCGACGTCAGCGAATCGGGTGCGGCCGACGAGATCGTTGACGCCGCGCTCGCTGAGTTCGGCACGATCGACGTGTGGGTGGGGGCGGCATCCGTGTACGCCTACGGAACCTTCGAGCGGACACCACCCGACGTGTTCCACCACATCATCGAGACGAACCTCTTCGGCCAGGTGGAGGCCGCGCGCGCAGTGCTGCCCGTGTTCCGCAGGCAGGGAGCGGGCACGTTCATCCCGATCGCCTCGGTGTACGGCAAGACGACCGCCCCGAACGTGTCGGCGTACGTCGCCTCGAAATGGGCGACAATCGGGTTTGCGCTCTCCCTCAGCCATGAGCTCCACGGGTCGGGCATCGCGGTGTGCACCGTCCTGCCCTCCACCATCGACACCCCCATCCATTCGCACGCGGCGAACTTCACGGGCGAGAACGTCAACCCCATCCCCCCGCTCGTCGACCCGGGTCGCGTCGCCCGAGCAATCGTGCGGCTGACCCGCCGACCGCGACCGGTGACGGTCATCGGGCAGTCCCAACGGATCTTCATCCCGCTCCAGTACCTGTCAGCGCGATGCTATTCGTTCGTCATCCGATCGTCGTGGCGACTCTTCGCCCTTCGTGGCGGAACTGTGACACCGCACCCCGGCACGGTGTTCGACTCCGACCCGCAGTCGAACGCGGTGACGGGCGGATGGCGCTCAGGCTGGGTTCGCGCGGGCCTTGCCCTCGGCGCACTGGCTGCCGCCGCGATCGCTCTTCGATCACGTGAGACGGGGCCAGCACGGTAGAGATCGAGTGCTCGCCGGGACCCCGCAGTGTCCCAGAATGTGACCCTCTCAGCGTGCTCCTAGACTTGTGGCCGTGCAGAGTTTCAATCGTCCCGAGCCCCGCATCGAAGCCGTCATTTTCGACATGGACGGCGTCGTCACCGACACCGCCGTGGTGCACGCGGCGGCGTGGAAGGCCCTCTTCGATGAGGTCATGCCGACCCTGGCTCCGGATGCGCGCCCCTTCGATGCGGTCATCGACTACAGGGCGACGATCGATGGCAGACCCCGGGAGGACGGGGTGCGGGCATTCCTGGCGTCGCGCGGCATCACCCTGCCCGAGGGTGAGGATGTCGATGATGACGAGTCGACGGGGATCGTCGCCCCGACTGAGTTGACGGTGCAGTCGCTCGCGGCCCGCAAGCAGCACTTCTTCGACAAGTCACTGGCGGAGAACGGTGTCAAAGTGTTTCCTGACGCGCTGACCCTGCTCGGTCGGCTGCGGGCGAAGAACACGCCGACGGCTCTTGTCACGTCGAGCCGCAACAGCGCGAAGGTGCTGGAGGCCGGCAAGGTGGCGCACTTGTTCGATGTCGTCTTCGACGGCAACGACGCCCGCGAGTTGGGCCTACCGGGTAAGCCGGAGCCCGACACGTTCCTCGAAGCGGCCCGTCAGCTGAAGGTGCTCCCTGACCAGGCGGCGGTGCTCGAGGACGCCAACGCGGGTGTCGCGGCGGCGGCCGCCGGAAACTTCGGCTGGGTCGTCGGTGTCGCCAGGCACGGCTCACCGGAGGCGCTGCGCGCGGCCGGCGCACACATCGTGGCAAGCGACTTAAGCAACCTCGATACTCGGCTTGAGAAGCACCACCCCGGCTGGGCCGCGGGCGAATCGCACAGTGACCCGTGGCGCCTGCACTACGAAGGCTATGATCCGGCGGCCGAACCGCTGCGCGAGACGCTCTGCACGCTCGGCAACGGCTACTGGGCCACGCGCGGCGCAGCTCCTGAGTCATCGGAGGGCGCCGTGCACTACCCGGGCACGTACATGGCGGGCGTGTACAACAGGCTCAAGACGGATATCGGCGGTCGCGTCGTCGAGGACGAGCACCTCGTCAACGCCCCCAACTGGCTGCCCTTGACGTTCCGCATCTTCGACGAGAAACGGCCATCGAAGCGCGCAGCCGCTGCCGCGATTCTCAGCGGGCGTCGTCCTCCTAAGGTCAACGACAACGGCTGGTTCGACATCGACACCGCCGATCTGCTCGACTACGAGCAGACCCTCGATCTGAGGCGAGCGGTGTTCTCACGCCGCTTCCGAGTGCGCGATGCCCAGGGCCGCATCACCGAGATCGCCCAGCAGCGTTTCGTGTCACAGGACCAGGAGCACATCGCGGGCCTCGAAGTGACCTTCCGGCCCGAGAACTGGTCGGGCACACTCGAGGTGCGTTCAGGGCTCGAGGGCCGCGTCGCGAACCGCAACGTCGCCGAGTACCGTCTGCTCGCCGACGTGCACCTGATTCCCCGCAACGTGCAGGCGGTCGACAACGAGACGATGCTGCTCGAGGTCGCCACGAACCAGTCGAACATTCGGATGGCCACCGCGGCACGAACCCGGGTTCGCGTGGGCGCCGAACTCGTGGATGTCCCCCGCTCCGTGACGACCGACCCCGCCGGCTGGATCGCACAGGTGCTGTCGATCCCGGTGACCGAGGGCGAGGCCGTCACAGTGGAGAAGACCGTTGTCGCGTACTCCTCGAGGGACCGCGCAATCGCATCCGCTGCCCTGTCAGCGACGACGTGGATGTCGCGCCTGCCCGACCTGCCCGCGCTCATGACGAACCACGAGGAGTCGTGGCGCGAGGTGTGGAATGAATTCACCGTGCTCATCGCCGCGGACGAGCGCCAGCAGCTCGCCCTCAACATCAACACCTTCCACGTGCTGCAGTCAGTCGCCGGCGTGACGGTCGACCTCGACGCGGGCCTGCCCGCGCGCGGTCTGCACGGGGAGGGCTATCGGGGTCACATCTTCTGGGACGAGATGTACGTCTACCCGATGCTCACCATGCACCGACCCGAGATCAGCCGCGCCCTCATCGGCTACCGCTACCGGCGCCTCGATGAGGCCCGCGCAGCGGCTCGCGCTGAGGGTCACCGGGGCGCCATGTTCCCCTGGCAGAGCGGCGTCGACGGCCGCGAGGAAACCCCCACCGAGCTGTTCAACGTGCGCAACGAGGAGTGGATGCCCGACAACTCGCACCGCCAGCGACACGTGGGGCTCGCCATCGCCTACAGCGCCTGGCAGATGTACGAGTGGACCGGCGACCTCGACTACCTCAACGAGCAGGGCGCTGAACTGCTCATCGAGGTGGCTCGCTTCTTCGAGAGTCTCACCACCTACGACGAGGCAGCCAACCGCTTCGACATCGAGGGGGTCATGGGTCCGGATGAGTTCCACGACGGCTACCCCGGAACCCCCGGCTCGGGCCTGCGCAACAACGCCTACACGAACGTCATGGCATCGTGGGTCATGCAGCGAGCCGCTGACGCTGTCGACCTGCTGCGCCCCCGCTACGCCGACACGTTCTGGAAGCGCGTCAAGGTGCGCCCAGGAGAGGTGGATCGCTGGCGTCGAGTGGCGTCGCGACTGCGGGTGCCGTTCCACTCCGACGGCATCATCAGCCAGTTCGACGGTTACGAGGATCTCAAAGAGTTCGACTGGGAGGGCTACCGAGCCAAGTACGGCTCCATCGGCCGTCTTGACCTGATCCTTGCCGCGGAGGGTGACGCCACCAACAACTACCGTTTGTCGAAGCAGCCCGATGTGCTCATGCTCCTGTACCTCTTCAGCGCGAACGAACTCAAGGCCCAGCTGGGATTCATGGGCTACGAGTTCGACACCGACACGATCCCGCGCACGATCGAGTTCTACCGCGAGCGGTCAACCCACGGCTCGACCCTGAGCAATGTGGTGCATTCGTGGGTGGAGGCCCGAATGGACCGCGCGAAGTCGTGGGAGTTTCTGGTGCAGGCCCTCGAGAGCGACCTCGCCGACATTCAGGGCGGCACGACGCGCATCGGTGTGCACTTGGGCGCCATGGCGGGCTCGGTGGACATGGTCACGCGCTGCTACACGGGCCTCGAGGTCAAAGACGGCAAGCTCATGTTCGACCCCGCGCTGCCTCCGGAGCTGACCCAGATCGACTTCTCGGTCAAGTTTCAGCAGCAGCTCGTGCGTGTGACCGTGGACGGCGAGCGCCTGCGGCTGAAGGTGCACGAGGGTGGCATCGCACCGATCCCTGTTCAGGTGGAGGGAATCGACGCGGTTCTCATGCCCGGCGAGTCGAGGGACTTCTCACACAACGACGACTAGGTCGAGGGCCAGAGCCGTGGGCTAGACCGTGGGGATGGGGCGAAGGGTGAGAATCTGCTCCGCTCGACCGAACGGTCCCGACTCGTCGTGCAGCACGGTCGAGGTGAGCCCGATGCCGTCGGTGCCGAAGCTGACCGAGTTCTCCAGCCCGAGCCACTCGCCGGCGGGCTCGCGGTAGAAGTGAAGTTGCAGGTCGACGTTGGGGAACGCCCAGCCGCCCGGACCCGGAGCCACACGCGTCGCGATGCCGTTCGTGGTGTCAGCGAGTCCGATGAGCCTGGCAAGGTCCCTCGCGGGCTCGGTATCGATGAGCGGATGCCGCGGTCGCAGCCACGCACGTCCTCGCCCCGGTCTGTGGCCGGGTGCAACCCTCGCCTCGAATGAGCGGATGTAGCCGCCCGGCCATTCGGCGAAGGATGCATTGTCGAGGCCGTCTGGTCCGGGCATCCGCTCGTCTTCGATCGCGGCGATGCTGCTCGTATCGAGGCGCTGGAGTCTCCACGCGGTCGCCCGAACGGCGACGCGGCCCTCGGCGCTGAGTTCGGCTTGCACGAGTTCGATGGTCCGGCCGGGGCGAAGCGTGCGTGTCGTGACCTGAAACTCGCCGAAGGGGATGAGGCCGAGGATCTCGTAGCTGACGCGCGCGACCCGCAACTCAGGACGCGGTTGGTGGCGCTGGAGGCAGTGAGCGAGAAGTCCGGAAACCGGGGCCATGTGCTGTTCGTGATCATTCCACGCGCCCTGCGCGTGCACGGTCGACCGATACCGTCCGCCGCCGAGGCTCTCATAGTAGGGCTCGGCGTCGCTCACCTCTCCAGCCTAATGAAAGCGACGGCCCACCACCGCGTGCGATTCGGTGGAGGCCGAGGCGATTCACCCGCGGAAAGCGTCTTTGACGTTCTCCCCGGCCTGTTTGAGCTTGGCTGTTCGCTTCTCGGCCTCTCCCTCGTCTCTCAGCTTCTCGTCATCGGTGAGGTCGCCCATCAGTTCTTTGATGCGTCCGGCGATCTCTTCACCCTTGTTTTCGACCTTGTCGGAGGTATCCATTGTTCGGCTCCTTACTTCGTGGGTGAACCCGACGTTAGACACATCTCCTGTGCGAGTGGCGCGTTTCTCACACCCGATCCTCAGGGGGCCTTCACGAC
>DAOMOV010000038.1:0-12227 GCA_035444505.1 Terrimesophilobacter sp. | reverse complement strand
GCGGGCTCAGAACCTCGGGAACTCGGGGCATCCCGATATTGATAGCTGCCACGGTCACCAGTCTACTTGCGCTGTCTCGGCGTCGCCGGTGCACCTCTCATACCGGAATGGCACGCGAGTTGCGGCAAATCCACCGTGAGAACACGCCCAATTGGGGATTTGCCCCAACTCGCGGAAGCGCAGGAGGCTCTTCGTCAGCGCAGCTGCGCGTGCAGCGCCGCGTCGAACTCGGTCGGCTTCTCGAGCTGGGGTGAATGGCCGCAGTCGGCGAGCAGCACCTCGGTGTACTCACCACCGGCATCGCGGTACCGCTCGAACACGGCGCGCGTCTGCGACACCATCGCCTGCGGCGGCGCGACGTCCTCACCGGGCCAGCCGGGGATGATGCCGAGTGCGCCGAGCTGGTTGAAGTCGAAGAAGGATGCGTCCGAGACGATCGCGTCGTCGGCTCCGTGGATCCACAGCAGCGGCGGCTTCACCGCAAGGTCGACGATCGCTGAGGTGTTGAAGTGCGTCGGCGCCATCGTGTTGAGCACCCCCGTGTCGCCGGGGGCGAAACCGGGCCAGTTCTCACTCGTCTTCGAGTCGCCCGGATAGTTTCCGTCGACGACCTTGGTGGTGAGCATCGACTCGACCCAGATGTCCTCGTGCTCCGACACGAAACCGGGCTTCACGTACGACGACCGGTACACGCTGCGGGGGCTGGTCTGCTCCGCATCGGTGGTGTCGCCCGAGCGCAGACGCTCAATGAAGTCGGGGTTCACTCCCCCGGCACCGGAGCCAGCGGCATCCGGGGTCAGCAGTGAACCGTCGGGGGCGACGGGACCGAAACCGTACGGCGAGACCGGCGCCTGCAGGGTCACCGTGCGGGCGAGACCCGGGTGCTCGAGCATGAGCTGCATGACGACGCCACCGCCCATGCTCCAGCCGACGAAGTTCGCGCTGTCGATGCCGAGGGTGGCGAGAACGGATGCGACGTCGTCGGCGTAGTCGCCGAGTCCGCGCGTCGCGTCCACGGGTTTCGTCTCGCTGTCACCGAAGCCGCGCAGGTCGATCGCGATCGCCCGTGTGTCGGCGGGGAGGCGCAGCATCGTGGGCTGCCAGAACAGTGACGAGGACACGTTGCCGTGGATGAAGACGACGGGCGTGCCGTCGGCGCTGTCACCCTGGCGCTCAAGAATGTTCGCCTCGTAGCGGTCGGTGGCGACCGTGCGGGAGCTGATACCTGGTAAGAGGGTCATGCGAGTTCCTTTCCGAGAGTGAGCGGTGGCTCGGTGGCGGCACGAACCTCGTCGATCGTGACGCCGGGGGCGAGTTCCTGCAGCACGAGACCGTCAGCAGTGACATCGATGACAGCGAGGTCGGTGATGATGCGGTCGACGACGCCGCGGCCGGTGAGCGGCAGCGAGCACTCGTTCACGATCTTCGCCGAGCCGTCCTTCGCCACGTGCTCCATGAGGATGATGAGCCTGCCCGCGCCGTGCACGAGGTCCATGGCGCCGCCAGGCCCCTTCACCATCTTGCCGGGGATCATCCAGTTCGCGAGGTCTCCCTTCACCGACACCTGCATGGCTCCCAGGATGGCCGCGTCGATCTTGCCTCCGCGAATCATGCCGAAGCTCGTCGATGAGTCGAAGAACGAGGCACCAGGCAGCACCGTGACGGTCTCCTTGCCCGCGTTGATGAGGTCGGGGTCGACCTTGTCCTCGGTCGGGTAGGGGCCGACCCCGAGGATGCCGTTCTCCGACTGCAGCACGACGGTGATGTCGTCGGGAACGTAGTTGGGGACGAGCGTCGGAAGGCCGATGCCGAGGTTCACGTAGGCGCCGTCCTCGAGTTCGAGTGCGGCGCGCGCCGCCATTTCGTTGCGTGTGAGTGCCATGCCCAGCCCCTCTCAGGCCTTGTCGCTGACGGTTCGGCGTTCCACCGGCTTCTCGATGTCTTTGCCGACCTCGACGACGCGGTGCACGTAGATGCCGGGCAGGTGCACGTCGTCGGGGTCGATCTCCCCCGGCTCGACGAGCTCCTCGACCTGGGCGATGCAGACCTTGCCTGCCATGGCGGCCACCGGTGAGAACTGTCGTGCGGCCTTGTTGAAGACGAGATTGCCGTGCCGGTCGCCCTTCGCCGCGTGCACGAGGGCGAAGTCGGTGGTGATGGCCTCTTCCAGCACGAACTCGCGATCGTCGCCGCGGAAGGTGAAGGTGCGGGTCTCTTTCGGCGGGCTCGCGATGTCGATCGAGCCGTCGGGTGCATAGCGACGGGGCAGACCGCCCTCGGAAACCTGTGTTCCCACTCCGGTGGGGGTGAAGAACGCGGCGATGCCGGAGCCGCCGGCGCGCATCTTCTCGGCGAGGGTGCCCTGCGGGGTGAGTTCGAGCTCGAGTTCGCCAGAGAGGAACTGCCGCTCGAACTCCTTGTTCTCACCCACGTACGACGAGGTCATTTTGCGGATGCGCTTGGCGTAGAGCAACACGCCGAGTCCCCACTCGTCCACACCGCAGTTGTTGCTGACGATGGAGAGGTCTTTCGAGCCCAGTTCGAGGAGTGCGTTGATGAGCACCATGGGGTTGCCGGAGAGGCCGAAACCGCCACAGGCGATCGTCGATCCGTCGACGATGTCAGCAACCGCCTCCTTGGCGGATGCGACGGTCTTGTCTATTCCACTCATGCCTTGCTACCTGCCTTCGAATCGTTTCGCGCGAATGAGTCCTCGACGACACCGGCGACCACACCCGCGCCTCGGTCACCCAGAACGATCGTGTAGTGGTTGACGTCGTCGACTTCCATTGTCGTCAGTGTCTTCAGCTTCGACTTCCACTGTGCCACGTATTCGGCCTCGTAGAGTGGTTCCGCGTTGAGCAGTCCGCGCGGTGCACGCAGGAACATGGCGCGGTGTCTGAGGTTGTCGAGGGCGGTGACAAGCGAGTCGCTGCCGGTGAGCTCTGCGGAGTCCTCGGCGACGGCCTGAAACGCGGTCGCGGGGTGCAGCTCTGGCGCTTCACCGTCGAGGTCGTAAGCCATGTAGTCCTCGACGACGGGAGTCCAGCCTTCCCCGAACGCGGGGTGCACGCGCCAGAAGTCGAGGTAGCTCTCAACACTGTCGAACGTCATCGTCAGGCGCTCCTGAGCGGGACCGAGTACGGCCCTGGTGAGTTCGTCGGGCGCGATGCCCTCGGGCACGGCGAGCGGCAGGCCGCCATCGACGAGCACGAGTTCCGAGACGAGTTCCGGATGCCGGTGCGCAAGCACGACGGAGACGAAGGCCCCCATCGAGTGCCCCACGACCACCGCCTGATCGACCTCGAGCGCGGCGAGCACGTCGGCGAGGTCGTCGGCATGCTGCGGCATTCCGTAGGGACCGGGGAGCCGGTTGCTGCGTCCGCGTCCTCGGAGGTCGGGGGCGATGATGCGCGCACCCGGCAGCTCCGCGGCGAGAAGGGGCCAGGACTTGTGAGACGAGGTGACCCCGTGCACCGCGAGTACGGTGTGTGGGGCATCCGCTGGACCCCAGACGCCGACGGCGATGTCGCCGCCGCGCACGGGAACCGTGACCTGCTGGTACTGCGTCATCGCGAGGTCCACCCGCCGTCCATGGTGTAGGAGGCGCCGGTGACCATGCTGGAGTCATAGCCGGCGAGCCACAGCACGAGCGAGGCGACCTCGTCGGGCTCGACCAGTCGCTTGATGGCGGACTCGGTGAGCATGATCTTCTCGACCACATCGGACTCAGGAATGGAGTGCACCTTCGCCTGGTCGGCGATCTGCTTCTCGACGAGGGGCGTGCGCACATAGCCGGGGTTGACGCAGTTGCTTGTGACCCCGTGCGGGCCTCCCTCGAGGGCGGTGACCTTGGAGAGCCCTTCGAGCCCGTGCTTGGCGGCGACGTAGGCGGACTTGTAGGCCGAGGCGCGCAGGCCGTGCACCGAGGAGAGGTTGATGACGCGGCCCCAGCCGCGCTCGTACATCGTGGGCAGTGCGGCGCGGATAAGCAGGAACGGGGACTCGAGCATGAGCCGCAGGATGAGGTTGAAGCGGGCGGGATCAAACTGCTCGATCGGGCTCACCGTCTGGATGCCGGCGTTGTTCATGAGGATGTCGACATCAAGGCTCAACTCGGCAAGCGCGGCAGTGTCGCTCAGGTCGACCTGCCACGGCTCTCCCCCGACCTCGTTCGCGATTCTCTTCGCCGCGTCACCGTCGAGGTCGGCGATGACCACGTGCGCACCGGCGTTCGCGAACGCGCGAACACACGCCGCCCCTATCCCGCTGGCACCCCCCGTGACGAGGGCTTTCTTGCCTGTCAGGTCGGTCATCCCTGTTCCTTCCACTTGCCTGCTACTCGCGCGCACTCGGCGCACCGAGTCCGCGCTGGATGAAATTCATCATCTCGTCGAAGACGTGATCGGGCACCCGTGAGGTGCCGCTCGCGGTGGGGTCGTCGTCGTCGCCCTGGGCGCCGTCTCCGCCCCAGAGCACCCAGCGCATTCCGACCATTTCGCCGATGCCCATGAGAACCCACGCGACAACACCCGGGTCGACATCACCGATCTCGCCGGTCGCTTTCGCCGCGGTGAGTCCGTCGATGTATCCCGACACGATGCGCGTGTAGTGCAGGCGCAGCGACTTGGGAGAGACGAACTCGGCTTCGCGCACGATGCGATACAGGGCGGGGTGTGCGGCGGTGAACTCGAAGAACGCCCGGAAGCCCTCTCGCTCGATGTCGATGCGGCTCGTGGCACCCGCTGCGGCCTCGGTCATGGCGTGACGCACGCGCCGGTTGAGATCCTCGACGAGCTCTTCGAAGATCTCGAGCTTGCTGGCGAAGTACAGGTAGAACGTGCCCTGAGCGACGCCGGCTGCCTCGGTGATGCGCACGATGGAGGCGTCGGCGTAGCCGCACTCGGAGAAGACTTTTTCTGCGGCTTCGAGGAGTTTCGCGCGAGTGAGCTCTCCCCGAGCCGTACGTGGCGCGAGGGTCATTTCACGCCCGATCCGTTCGCTCTCGACCGAGCAGGGGTGCTGTCGGCGGTGAGGGCTTCGTAGTCGGCGACAAGCTCGCGGCGGCGCACCTTGTTGGCCCCCGATCGTGGGATCGCGGCTCGCACGATGACACGCTTGGGCACCTTGTAGCTCGCGAGGTTCTGCTGGCAGTACTCGGTGAGTTCGGTCTCGTCGGTGGCGATGCCGGGCCTGGTGACGACGTAGGCGATGCCGACTTCACCCCAGCGGGCGTCGGGTACGCCGACGACGGCGACGTCAGCGACCGCCGGATGCGCGGCCAGCACTCCCTCGACTTCCGAGGGCGAGATGCTTTCGCCGCCGGAGATGTAGATGTCGCTGATGCGGTCGATGACCTGGAAGTAGCCGTCGGCGTCGCGGCGCACGAGGTCGCCGGTGTGCAGCCAGCCGTCGCGAAGGGCGAGGGCGGTGGCTTCGTCGTTGCGGAAGTAACCGGGGAAGACGCTCGGCCCGCGCACGAGCAGTTCCCCCTCGGCGGCGCCGTCGAGCGGCTCGCCGGTGACCATGTCGGCGACGGCGACCTCGACGTGCGGGTAGGGCTTTCCGGCGAGTCCGATCTTGGTGCGCGCGTCTTCGTCGGGGAGGCAGAGCACGTTGGGGCTCGCCTCGGTGAGTCCGTAGCCCTGGGTGAGGGCGACACCGCGGGCGTGCCAGGTGCGCAGGAGCGGCTCGGGCATGGGGGCTCCGCCGACGATCGCGTGAGTGAGGCTGGAGAGGTCGGCAGTGTTGAAGGCCGGGTTCTCGGAGAGGAACAGGTAGTTCGCGGGCACGCCCATCATGGTGGTGATGCGGCGGTCCTGGATGAGTTGCAGCACGCGGCCAGGGTCGAAGGTGCGCTCGAGCACGACGGTCGCGCCGACCCACCAGGCGAGGAGGGGCTGCACGTTCCAGCCGCCGACATGGTACTGGGGCATGACGGCGAGCACGATGTCGGTTGCGGAGATGTCGATGATGCGCGAGAGCGCGAGGTTCGTCCAGAAGCAGTTGGCGTGCGTGAGCACGGCTCCGCGGGCGGCCGACTGGGTTCCGGAGGTGAAGATGATGAGCAGCGGGTCATCGTCGCGCACGGCCCGCCGCACGGGGGCGTCTTCGAGTCCCCAGCGCACGGGGTCGGGCACGCGAGCCTCGACTCCGCTCCCGCCCAGCGCTGCGGTGGTGAGCGGCTGCAGGAGGCGTTTGCGTGCGGCGGAGGCGAGAGAGTCGAACTCTTCCTCCACGAGCAGCAGCGCGGGCGCGGCCTGTTCGAGCTGGAGGGCCAGTTCGCGCGGGGAGAGCCGCCAGGAGAGCGGAACGAGCACGAGCCCGGCTTTCGCGCAGGCGAAGAACAGTACGACGTGATCGGCGCTGTTTCCCGTGATCGTGGCGATGCGGTCGCCGACACCGTAGCCGCGGTCGAGGAACGCAGCGGCGAGCGCGGAGGCTCGCTCGTCCAGTTCACGGTAGGTGAGTTCGACACCACGATCGTCGACTGCCGCGCGCAGCGGGGTGGCGGTCGCGCGGTCGCGCGTCCACCTCCCGAGCGTGTGCAGTCCGTCGGTCACGCGAGTTCCTCCAGAGCCGTGCGATCTTTCGCAACGCTACCCTTGCCACGGGTGAGGCGGATTGCAACTCCTGAGATACCGCCGGGCAGGAACAGCACGACGAGGATGAACAGGGTGCCGAGGATGAACAGCGGCTCCGACAGCGGGATGCGCAGGAAGTCGGGCAGCCCGGCTATGGCTTCCGAACCGGCGAGGGTGGTGAGTCGCTGATCGAGGAACGTGTAGACGATGCCGCCGATGACGGCCCCCCAGCGGTAGCCGACTCCGCCGAGCACGACGATGACGAGCAGGCTGAGAGTGAATTCGGCGGTCACGATCTTCTGGGTAGCGCTGGACTGCAGCAGCATGTAGGCCATGCCGACGAGCGTGGCGAGAATACCCGAGATGACGAAGGCGAGCAGCTGCACGAAGTAGGGACGGATGCCGATGACGCGCACCCGCCCGATGTTCTCGCGGGTGGCGGCGACGACGTGGCCGGCGCGTGACTTCTCGAACCACGTGGTGATGAGGAACACGATGACGAGCACGGCGAGGCACATCCAGTACAGGTTCTTCGTGTTGACGACCCCGATGAGAACGTCGGGGATGTTTGCCGTAGCGAGCGCGAGACCCTCGTCGCCGTTGGTGAGGCCGCCGGGGTTGCGTCGTACGAGCACCGATCCTGCTTGGGCGAACGCGAGCGTCACCATGGCGAACCCGATGCCGGTCGCTCGCAGGCTCAGTGCGCCCACGACACCGGCGATGATGAGGCCGACGACGAGAACGAACACGATCGCGGTGACGAGGTCGAGTTCCAGGTGCCTCAGGGCGATGCCGAGTCCGTAGGCTCCGGCTGCGAAGTACAGTGCGTGCCCGAAGGAGAGCAGCCCGGCCACGCCGAAGATGAGGTGGTAGCTGAGGGCGAGGGCTGCGATGAGCATCGCGAAGGCGAGGAGCTGCAGCGAGCCCGGCGTGTAGCTCGGGCCGGGCAGGATGCCCGGGATCTCTATGGCGAGAAGCGGCAGGAGGGCGAGGAGCAGCACGAGCGCTGCACCGAGGCCCCATTTCACCGCCGGGTGCGTGAGGGTGCTGAGAATCGTCTGACGGTTCATGCTGTTTTACTCCCCATTAGTCCCGACGGACGAAGCAGCAACACGGCCGCGAGCAGGAGCACGACGATGAGGTCGCCGAGCCCGAAGTAGTAGTTGGCGAACTGCTGCAGCACGGCGACCAGAGCGGATGCGATCGCCGCACCCGCGAGGGAGCCGAGACCGCCGATGACGGTGACGATGAACGCGAAGATCAGCAGCGACCCGCCCAGGTAGGGCTGCACGTTGCCGTAGTAGTGGCTCGCGAGCACGCCTCCGATTCCGGCCGCGGCGCCTCCGATCGCGAACACGATCGTGAATGCGGTGCGCACGTCGATCCCGAGTGCGGTGACCATGGCACGGTTCTCCACTCCGGCGCGGATGATGAGGCCGTAGCGCGTGAATCTGAGGAAGGCGACGATGCCGAGCAGCACGAGCACAGCGGCACCGATGTAGATGAATCGGTCGTTGGGTATGGTGGCGCCGAGCACGTCGGTCGTCTCGATGAGCCAGGCCGGGCCGGTGGTGTACAGGGGGTCCTGCCCCCAGATTCCCTCGAAGAGGGCGACCGCGGCCAGGGAGAGCCCGACGGTGACGAGCACCTGCTCGATAAGCCGCTCGTAGAGTTTTCGGATGAGGAGCAGCTCGGTGAGCGTGGCGAACAGTGCGCCGACGGCGGCACCGACCACGATCGAGATGAGGAAGGTGCTCCAGGTCTCGCCGCCGAGCACCTTTGCGACCTCGTAACCGGCGAATGCGCCCAGGGTGAGGAATGCGCCGTGCGCGAAGTTCAGCACGTCCATGAGGCCGAAGATGAGCGAAAGGCCCGATGCGACCAGAAAGTACAGGGCACCGAGGCCGAGCCCCGTGACCAGCAGCAGAATGATGGTGCTCATGCGCGGTTCTTCCCGTTCACACTCGTGGAACCCTTCTTCGAAGCGGCCTTCACTTTCGGAGCGGGCGCCGTCTCGGGTTCCTCGCCCGAGTGCACACCCAAGAACTTGTGGATCAGCGCATCATCGGCGAGCAGCTCCTGCGCGTCACCCGTGTGGACGACCCGTCCACCGTCGAGCACGATGACATCCTTCGCGAGCTGGCGCACCACCGACAGGTTCTGCTCGACGAGCAGAATCGGCACGGTTCGTGCGGCCTCAGCGAGGGCATCCGCCACCTGCTGAACGATCAGCGGGGCGAGTCCCTTCGTCGGCTCATCGACGAGCAGCAGACGGTTGTCATTGAGGAGAGCGCGCCCGAGCGACAGCATCTGCTGCTGTCCGCCCGACAGCGTGCCCGCGAGCTGCGAGCGTCGCCCCACCAGATCGGGAAAGAGCCCGTCGACGAAGTCTCGGCGTGGGTTCGCCTGGCGTTCCGCGAGGCGAAGATTTTCGAGCACGGTGAGCTCGGAGAAGACCTCGCGGTCTTCGGGCACATAGCCGATGCCCCGCTGCACGATCCTGTGGGTGCGCATCCGGTCGATGCGCTCTCCCGCGAAGGTCACCTCGCCCTTGCGCTCGATCAGACCGAGGATGCCCTTGATCGTGCTCGTCTTGCCGACGCCGTTGCGACCGAGCAGAGCGGTCACGCCGGTTGCGGCGACGGAGAAGCTGACATCTTCGACGACCTGCTGACCGGCGATACGGGCGTTCAGGCCGTTCACCGTCAGGATCGCGGAATCGGTTGAGGCGGTCACACGGTCTCCCCGAGGTAAGCGCTTTGAACGGCCGGGTCGGCCATGACGACTTCTGGAGTGTCGCAGGCGAGCAGCTGACCGTGGTGCATCACTGCGACCCGGTCGACAACACCCAGCACGACCTCCATGTGGTGCTCCACCATGAGCACGGTGCGTCCACTGTTGCGGTGAAGTCCGCGGATGACCTCGATGAGGTCGGCGACATCACCGGATGCCACACCCGCCATCGGCTCGTCCAGGAGGACAACCTTGGGGTCGGTGGCCAAGAGCATGGCGATCTCGAGCTTGCGCTTGTCACCGTGCGAGAGCACCCCCGCGAGGGTGCCTGCGTGGTGGGCGAGACCGACTTCCTCGAGCTTCTCCATCGCGATGGTGGACGCCGCATCCGTCGGGCGCGGAAAGTGCACAATCGAGAGGGAGCCGCCGAGTTCGGTCTGTGCGGCGAGCCGCACGTTCTCCAGAGCGCTCAAGCCGTTGAAGAGGCTCGAGGTCTGAAAGGTACGACCCAACCCGGCCCGCGCCCGAGTGTGAACGGCCTGCTGGGTGACGTCGACACCGCCCAGGGTGATCGTTCCCTCTGTGGGGGTCAGAATCCCTGAGATCAGGTTGAACAGTGTCGTCTTGCCGGCCCCGTTGGGGCCGATCACACCAAGCATCTCGCCTTCGGGGATCTGCAGCGTGACATCCTCCAGGATGCGTGCGCCGCCGATCTGAAGGCCGACGTTCAGCACTTCGAGCGCGGGCTGGGTTGCAGTCATGTGTCTACGTTACTTTCGAGACTGCTACGGCGTGACCTGGTCGGCCGGAACAATCGCGATCAGCTCAGGCACGAAGGTGTTGCCCTGTGCCACGAGCTTCGCCTGGAACATCGGCTGCAGCAGCGCGTGGTCCTCGGCACGGATCGTCATGGTGCCCTTGACGCCCTCGAACGAGTAGCCCTCGAGCGCGGCGATCATGTCGTCGACGTTGTCGCCGCCGCCCGTGCGGATGGCCTCGACAATCATCTGAGCGGCGTTGAAGCCGTCCGGCGAGAACAGGTCAGCAACGTGGCCGTTGGCCTCGAGGTGCGCGATCATGGCCGCCTCGGCGGGGGTACCCGCGGCACCACCGAAGTAGTGGTTGAGGAAGCTGATGCCCTCGCTCGCCTCGCCGTACGCGCCGTACGTGGAGACGTCACCGAGACCGGTCACGACCGGGATGTTGTCGAAGACGCCCTGCTGCGAGAGCGCCTGCCACATGGCAGCAGAGGTCGTACCAGCCCACGCGACGAACACGAGGTCGGGAGCAGCGTCGTTGATCTGCTGCGCGAACGGCGTGAACTCGGTGGCGTCCTCAGGAACGAGGAGGCTCGTGACGTTCGCGCCCTTCGCACCGAGAACGATGTCGACGGCCGCGGCGTTGCCCTGACCGAACGCGGTGTCCTGAGCGAACACGAGGATGTCCTGACCCGAGGGGTTGTCGAGGAAGGTACCCGCGGTGGCGATGTCCTGGATCGTCTGGCGACCAGAACGGAAGGTGTAGTCGTTGACGCCGGTGATGGCGTCAGCGGCGGCAGGGCCCGAGATGTAGAGAATCTTGTTCTGCTCGGCCTGCTCGGCGAGGGCAAGAGCGATACCACTCGAGGCGGTACCGGCGATGATCTGCGTGCCCTGACCAATGACATCCTTCGCCGCGGTCACGGCCTTGTCGGTGTCACCCTGGTCGTCGATGTAGGTGATGTCGAGTTCGCGACCGTCCACCGTTCCGGTGCCGTCGGTCGCGTAGTCGAGACCGGCCTCGAAGCCGGCGAGGTAGGCCTCACCGTAGACGCCGAGGGGTCCGGTCTCTGAGGTGATGATGGCGACGGAAACCGGAGCGAGGTCCGAGCCGTCGGGTGTTTCGGGTGTTTCTGCCGACGGGGCGCAACCCGCGAGGGTCAGACCCGCCACGGCCACGATGGCCGGAACGAGGTACTTCTTTGTTGCCCGCATAGTGATTGCCTTTCATGCAGTGGTGGCGTGGAGAACCGTCAAAACTGACAGACGATTCAGGTGTCAGCAAAACTAATACGCCACACGGTAAAGTGTCAAGCAGAGAGCGCGGCGCGTCGCCGCCACACCGGCGCTCACCAACCACCACAACGCAACGGAGCATCCACCATGAGCACGCGTGACGTCGTCATCCTCGCCGGAGCCCGCACCCCGCAGGCCAAAATGAACGGTGGGCTCTCCAGCCTCAGCGCCACCGAACTCGGCGCCCACGCCCTCCGCGCCGCCATCGAGCGCTCCGGCCTCGACACCTCCGCGATCGACACCGTCATCATGGGCAACGTGCTCACGGCTGGACTCGGTCAAGGTCCCGCGCGACAGGCATCCATCGCCGCCGGCATCGGCTGGAACGTGCCCGCCACGACCATCAACAAACTCTGCCTCTCAGGACTCACCGCGATCATCGACGGTGCCCGACTCATCCGCACCGGCGAAGCAGAGGTCGTCGCCGCTGGCGGGCAGGAGTCCATGTCCAACGCCCCGCACCTGCTCCCCGGCTCGCGCAAAGGCTGGGCCTACGGCGGCGTCACCGCGATCGACTCCATGGCATTCGACGGACTCACGGATGCCTTCGACAAAGACTCCATGGGCGCCTCCACCGAGCGCCACAACGCGCCCCTGAAGATCACGCGCGCAGAACAAGACGAGGTCGCCGCCGCCAGCCACCAGCGCGCTGCCGCCGCACACGACCTCATCGCCGAAGAGATCGCTCCCGTCACCGTCAAGGGACGCAAGGGCGACACCGTCGTCGATGCCGACGAGGGCGTGCGCGCCGACTCGACCCCCGAAACCCTCGCCGGACTGCGCCCCGCCTTCGCCGAAGGGGGCACCATCACCGCCGGCAACTCCTCCCCCATCAGCGACGGCGCCGCCGCCGTCA
>DAOMOV010000037.1:0-12312 GCA_035444505.1 Terrimesophilobacter sp. | reverse complement strand
CCGAGTCCCGTCACGACGAGTCCGGCCGTGCCGCAGCAGCCACTGTCGCCGCAGCCGCCCGCGCATCCGTCATTCGATCCCTCGCTGCCGGGGCAGGATGCGGTGCCCACCGAGTTCATTCCCGCCGCCAACAACGCCGCAGCCTCCGGCATCGAGGGGACAAGCGCACTCGACTCGCTCTTCGGCGAAGACCAGTTCCGCGACTACGAACTCGACCCGCCGCCCGCCACGACGACGGGTGCTCCCGGTGACGGCGAAGAACCCCCGAAGGGAATCAGCCGCACCCACATCACCCTCATGTGGGTTGCCGGGTCCGCCGTCGCTCTTCTCGCTCTCGTCGCTTTCTTCATCGTCGGCACTCGACTGCCTTTCCTCACCGGCAGCGGAACGAGCGCATCCGACGAACCGACCGTTCCCGTCGAAACCGAGCGCCCCCAGGGGCCGGTTGAACCGGGCACCTACAACTGGAACGAACTTCTCGGCGGTGAGTGCCTCGAGGGCTACCGCGGCGCCTGGGAGAACGAGTACACCGTCGTGGACTGCTCGATACCCCACGACGCGCAGCTCGTCATCCGCGCCAGCGTACCCGTCACCGCAGGAACCGGCGGCGCTTACCCCGGCGTCAGCAGCCTGCAGAGCCGCATGAGCCTTCTTTGCACCGATGTCACTGTCGTGGACTACAACGCCGCCAACCGCTACGACGACGTTCAATTCGAAGCCAGCTACCCCGCAAGCGTCGAAGAATGGGACTCTGGCCGTCGCGACTACTTCTGCTTCATCAGCCGCTCCACAGGGCAGCCCCTCGAGGGAAGCCTCGCCGCACCCCCCGTCAGCGAGGAGCCGCCGCTCGAAGACGAGGGCACCACCGAAGAAAGTACCGAGGGAGACTAACCCGCCTCGAGCAGATCGGCGACACTGTTCACGACCTCGTCGGGCCGGTACGGGTAGCGCTCGATCTCTGCCTCGTCACTGATGCCCGTGAGTACGAGCACCGTGTGCAGACCCGCTTCGATACCGGCCACAATGTCGGTGTCCATGCGGTCACCGATCATCGCCGTGTTCTCCGAGTGCGCGCCGATCTTGTTCATCGCCGAGCGGAACATCATCGGGTTCGGCTTACCCACCACATACGGCTCCTTGCCGGTCGCCTTCGTGATGAGCGCCGCCACCGCACCCGTCGCCGGCGTCGCGCCCTGCGGTGACGGGCCCGTCGCATCCGGGTTCGTGATGATGAACCGGCCGCCACGGTCAATGAGCCGGATGGCGCGGGTGATCGCCTCGATGTCGTACGAGCGGGTCTCCCCCACCACCACGAAGTCGGGGTCCACCTCGGTGATCACGAAACCCGCCTCATGCATCGCCGTCGTCAGGCCAGCCTCCCCGATCACGAACGCCGTGCCGTTGTGGGGGGTCTGGCTCGCCAGAAAGCTGGCCGTCGCGAGCGCCGAGGTCCAGATCGACTCCTCCGGAACATCCAACCCCGCACGCTTGAGACGCGCGCTCAGGTCACGCGGCGTGTACAGCGAGTTGTTCGTCAGCACGAGAAACGGCGTGCCAGTGGTGCGCCACTGCGCGATCAGCTCCGTCGACCCCGGGATCGGGTGATTCTCGTAGACGAGAACCCCGTCCATGTCGGTGAGCCAGCACTCCACATCAGCACGAGACCTCATGCGACAAGCCTAGAGTCAGCCTCGAGCAAACACCCGGGCACCCTCGACGAACGTCTCAGCAACTCTCGTCAACCCGATCTCTGCGCTCGGTGCCGCAAAGGGGTCGCGGTCGAGCACCGCGAGGTCGGCGAGCGCACCCATCCGCACCTCGCCCGTCTCATCCAAGTGGTTCACGTATGCCGAGCCTGCCGTGTACGCGGTCAGCGCCGTCGTCAGATCCAGAGCCTGATCCGGCAGGAACGGCGGGTACTCGCCCTCCTCATGGCCGGGAGCCGCCATCCGGTTCACTGCAACGTGGATCGCCGCCAGCGGGTCGGGGCTCGACACCGACCAGTCGCTGCCCGCCGCGAGCGTCGCCCCCGACCGCATCAGGTCACCGAACGGGTACTGCCACGCCGAACGCTCCTCCCCGAGAAAGGGCAGGGTGAGGTCCACCATCTGCGGCTCGAAGGTCGCCCACAGCGCCTGCATGTTCGCCGCGACCCCGAGTGCGCGGAACCGGCCGATGTCATCAGGATGAATCACCTGAATGTGCGCAACGTGGTGCCGGTTGTCGCGCCACCCGTTCGCCTCCCGGGCGGCCTGCACCGCGTCGAGGGCATTGCGCACCGCGCGGTCGCCGATCGCGTGGAAGTGCACCTGGAAGCCCAGGGCGTCGAGCATCGGAACACCCTCGCGCAGCACTGAAGGGTCGACGAACTGGATGCCGCTGCCCAGGTGCGAGTGCCCGCACGCATCCAGATACGGGTCGAGCATGGCGGCCGTGAAATTCTCCGCCACCCCATCGGCCATGATCTTCACCGTGCCCGTCGTGAACCGGCCCGCACCCAGCGAAGCGCGATGCGCCACCAGCTCCTCCACCTGCTCGACGCCGCGCGAACGGTCCCACCACAGCGCCCCGCGAACCCTAGCGGTCAGCAGGCCCTCCTCGGCAAGGGCTTGGTACGCATCCGCCGGGTTGCCCGCGTCGCCGTAGTCGCCCAGGATGGCGTCCTGCCACGCCGTGATCCCCAGCGAGTGCAGGTACTCCTGGGCGAGCAGCAGGGCACGCTTCGACTCCTCCAGCTCGGTCGGCGGCAGCAAGCGGTTCACCAGGCTCATCGCGCCCTCGTGCAGGGTTCCGCTCGGGTTGCCGCCGGCGTCGCGCTCGATGCGGCCATCGCTCGGGTCAGGGGTGTCACGGTCGATGCCCGCCAACTGCATAGCCCGCGAATTCACCCACGCCCCGTGCCCGTCGCGGTTCGGCAGGAACGCGGGGCGATTCGGTACCACCGAGTCCAGGTCCGCCGCCAGCGGGGTGCCGCCCGGGAATGCCGACATCATCCAGCCGCCGCCGAGCAGCCACTCGTCGCCGGGGCGCTCCGCCGCGTACTCGGCGATGCGCTTCAGGTAGTCCTCGCGGGTGCTCAGCGGGGCAAGGTCGCACCGCATCATGTCGAGCCCGCCCCACACCGGGTGCACGTGGGCGTCCTGGAACCCGGGCACCAGCATCCGGCCGTTGAGGTCGACCACCTCGGTGCTCGGCCCCACCAGCTCGCGCACCTCATCGCCGCCCACCGCCGCAATGCGGCCACCCGACACCGCAACGCCCGTCGCCGGGCGTCGAGCCGCGGTCGCCGTGAACACAGGGCCACCGAAAAAGACAAGGTCAGCGTGAGGCATCCCGAAACCCTTCGACAGAACTAGTCGCCCGACAGCGTTCGCACGATCTGGGTCGTCGAATCACCCGAGCGTTTCAACACGACCGCCACGAGCGCGATCGCCCCCAGCGTCAGCACCAGCATCGCGGTCGACACCGACGCGATCTCCGGCCGCAGACCGCTGCGCACCGCGCTGAGCACATACACCGGCCACGGCGTCGCCCCCGACACCTGAATGAACGCGCTGATCACCGTGTTGTCGAGACTCAGTGTGAACGACAGCAGGGCACCGGCCAGCACCGCGGGCATCATCAACGGCAGCGTCACCCTGCGGAACGTGCGTGTCGGCGGGGCATACAGGTCAGCGGATGCCTCCTCCAGCCGTTCATCGAGCCCCACCAGCCGAGCTCGCACCAGATACGACACCACCGCGGTCGCGAACAGCGAGTGCCCGATCACGAGGCGCACGATGCCGTCGCTGAAGATGCCGAGCCCCAGATCGGTGCCGAGGAACACCAGCCACGGCAGCAGGGCCACCGCGTCCACGATCTCTGGTGTCACCGTCACGAGAATCAGCAGCAGCGAGAACCACGGCGTCCACTTGCCCGCACGCCGTGCCAGCGCCATCCCAGCCAGCGTGCCCAGGAACGTCGACAGCAGCGCCGCGATGACACCCGTCTGCAGGGTGATCCACACCGCGTTGCCGATCGCCGGCTTCATGAACATCGCCTCCCACGCCTCGAAACCGAAGCCCTGCCACGCCACCAGCAGGCGACCCGAGTTGAACGAGTGCACCACGATCACCACGAGCGGCGCGAACAGGAACGCGAACACCAGCACGCCCCAGAGCCCCAAGAGGCGGTCGGTCCACGGCACGCGCCTGCGGCCGCGGGGCGGGGTGCGCGGTGCAGCCTGTGGTGCAGAGCGCGGCGCGGATGCCGTTGCCTCCGCACTCGGGGCGGCTTCGGTCGTCAGGTCATCTGTGGCCACCTCACACCCCCTCACCGATCACCAGGCGACGCCGCATCGCGAACGGCCGCGACACCAGCCACACGATCGCCGCAGCGACCAGCACGGACAGCAGGATGATGATCATCAGCAGCACCGCCATCGCCGAACCGAGCGCCCAGTTCTGCGCCGTCTGGAACTGGCTCGCCACCAGCTGACCCACCATGTTGCCGCGGGCACCACCCAGAACGGTCGCCGTGATGTAGTCGCCCATCAGCGGGATGAACACCAGCAGACAGCCCACAATGATGCCCGGCCGTGCCAGCGGGATCGTCACCTGAATCAGCGTCGACCAGCGACTCGCCCCCAGGTCCTTGCTCGCCTCGCGCAGCGGCAGCTCCACCCGGTCGAACGCCACGAACAGCGGCAGAATCATCAGCGGCAGGTAGTTGTAGACGACACCGATCAGCACCGCCGTGCGGGTGTAGAGAATCTCCAACGGCTCATGGGTGAGCCCGAGCCCCTGCAACAGCTGCGACAGCCAGCCCTCCGGAGCCAGAATCACCTGCCAGCCGATCGTGCGCACCAAGAAGTTGGCCCAGTACGGCACCATGACGAGCGCGATGAGCAGCCCCCGCCTGCTTGCGGGAGCCTTGAGCGCCATCCAGTACGCCACCGGGAAGGCGATCACGAGACAGATCAGGGTGCCCGCGACGCCCACCCACAGGGTGTTCTGGAACGTCAAGAAGAACGTCGGCGACAGCGCCTCCGCGTAGCGGTCGAGCGACAGCACGTCGTTCGCGTGCGTACCGAAGATGCCCGGCTTGTACCCGAAGCTGAACCACAGCACCTGTCCCACTGGGGCGACGAAGAAGATGAGCAGCCACGCCCACGCCGGCAGGGCGAGCAGCGGCTTCGGAAGCCACCACTTGCCCTGCCTGCGCGACTTCGGTGGGGTGCGTGACGCATCCTGCCTCGGCCGCGGGGTCGTGATCTGCGACGTCATCGTGTTCAGTCAGGCTCGCGCTCAGAGCTGGGCTCCGGGCTAGGCTCAGGCACCCGCCGCGGCGCGCATCGCGTTCCAGATGTCCACGACGCGCTGCTGGCTCTCCCCGATGCGCCACGGGTGCATGGTCGCCACCTGGGCCTCGTCGAAGAACACCAGGTCGAGCATGTCCATGTCGGAGGCGGCATCCTCGATGCCCCTCGCGCCCGTGTGGTAGCCGATGTAGTCGAGGTTCACCAGCTGCACCTCCGGGTCGAGCACGAAGTTGATGAACGCGTGCGCCGCCTCCGGGTTCGGTGAGCCCTCCACGATGCACCAGTTGTCCATCCACAGCTCCGTGTCGGGGGCCCCAAGGCGCCATTCCCAGCGGTCCGGGTCATCGCTCTCCATGATGCCGATGCGCGCGTCACCGTTCCACGACTGCATGAGCACGTGGCTCGCCTGCGGAATCGCCGCGCCGCCCGGGTAGGAGTCGAACGCCGCAACGTGCTTCGCAAGAGTGTTCACGAGGAAGTCCTCGCACTCGTCCAGCTGCGCCGGGTCGCTCGTCGTCCAGTCGATGCCCTTCGACCAGAAGTAGAGGCCGACAATGCCGGTCGGGTCGTCGAGCACCGATGTCTTGCCGCTCGCCTCGTTCTGGGCGGCATCGATGAAGTCCTCCCAGGTGCGCAAGTCCCGCGTGATCACCGTGTTGTCGTACACGAAACCGGTCGTGCCCCAGGCCTTGCAGATCGAGTACCGGTTGCCCGGGTCCCAGTCCTGGTTGAGGAACGCGGGATCCATGTGCTCCAGGTTCGGGATCAGGTCGAGGTTCAGCTCGCTCAGCAGACCGTTCTCGATCATCTGCGGCAGGTACACGCCCGTCGGCACGACAATGTCGTAGCCGCTCGTGCCGCGTGCCGCGATCAGCTTCGAGATCATCTCCTCGTTCGAGTTGAATGAGTCCAGCGTGATCTGCGGACCGCTGTCCGACGTGAACTGCGTGAGCAGCTCCGGGTCGTCGTAGTCGCCCCAGGTGTAGATCGACAGACCGCTCTCCAGCGGCCCACCCGTCGCGCCCGGCGCGGTCGATGTGCCACCCGTCGGCGTGCACGCCGCGAGCAGCCCCGCAGTGCCGACGGCCACCGTGGCACCGATGAATCCGCGACGGGTCAACTCGTGACCGATGATCCGCGACGCCGTAGCGTTCGCCAGAATTCGCACCTGCTTCTCGTTAGCCATCTCTTGCTCCTCTCCGGTCCGCTTCACCACGAAGCGGTGCTGTGTGTTTTCGTCTTCTACGTATAAAAAGTGAGCACCGCGGATGCCTCCCACGAGGCATGCACCTCGGCCCCCGGTTCCAGCGCGGGCGCCCCGGGTCGCGGACGGCGGCACAGCAGGGTGAAGTCGTCCCCGACCTGAACCAGGTACTGCAGCGTGTCACCCAGGTGACTCACCCCCACCAGGCGTCCGTGCACCGCGTTCTCCTCGGCAGACGCCGCGCCCGACGCGAGCTGCACCGTCACGTCCTCCGGACGCACCGCCGCCTTCGCCAGAGTGCCCGTCGCCACCGCCTCGCGGCCGCGCACCGTGCCGAACGGCGTCACGAGCGCGCCCGACGCATCCGCCTGACCCTCGAAGAAGTTCTGCCGACCGATGAAGCCGGCCACGTAGGCGCTCGCCGGTTCGCCGTAGACGGTGTGCGCATCCGCGAGCTGCTCGAGTCGACCCTCGCGCATGACGGCGATTCGGTCGCTCATCGAGAGCGCCTCCTCCTGGTCGTGTGTGACGAACACGAAGGTCATGCCCAGCCGCGACTGCAGCAGCTTCAGCTCGACCTGCATCTCCTCCCGCAGCTGCCGGTCGAGGGCCCCCAGGGGCTCGTCGAGCAGCAGCACCGAGGGGCGGTTGATGATCGCCCGCGCCAGCGCGACGCGCTGCTGCTGGCCGCCCGAGAGCATCGTCGGCTTGCGATCGGCGAAGCGTCGCATCTGCACCAGGTCGAGTGCCTCCACCACGCGCTCACGAACCTCTGCCTTCGGCACCCGCTTCTGCACGAGCCCGTAGCTCACGTTCTCCGCCACGCTCAGGTGCGGAAACAGCGCGAACGCCTGAAACACCGTGTTCACGTCACGCTTATACGGGGGCAGGCCCAGCACGCTCTTGCCCGAGATGCGAATCCGGCCCTCGTCAGGATGCTCGAAGCCGGCCAGCATCCGCAGGGTCGTCGTCTTGCCGCACCCCGACGGGCCCAGCAGCGACAGGAACTCGCCCGGCTCCACCCGCAGATCGATCGAATCGACAGCGAGCTGGTCGCCGAACCACTTGCTCACGCCCTCGAGCACGACCGCGCCCGGGGGCTCGTCGTCACGGTCCGTCACGGTCGACAGGGGCGCTGTTGCACTCATGCAGAAGTACCTCTCGGCGTCATTGCCTTTGCGGTAGTCAAGCGCATTGGGTGCCCAGAGCGCAATGAGACAACGAAATCCGAAGCCTCAGGTGCTATGAGCGACGAAAATCGCAGCTCAGCATTGTTGCTATTGAACGATTACTCCAGTCCGAGCGCCCGCGACGCGAGCACGACCCCTTCCGCCGGGGTCAGGCCCAGCGCCCGAATCTGCGACGCGTACTCCGCCGCGGCATCCTGCGCCCGCTGCTGCACCGGGCTGCCGTGCGTCGACACGAACGTGCCGTGCCGCCCACGACCCTCGATGATGCCATCGGCTTCCAGTTCGCGGTACGCGCGGGCAACCGTGCCCGGAGCCAGGCTCAGGTCATCTGCCAGTCGCCGCACTGTCGGCAGCCGCGAACCCGCGGTCAGCTCACCCGAGCGCACCTGGTCGAGCAGTTGCACCCGCAGCTGCTCGAACGGGGGAACCGGTGAAGCCGAATCGATGACGATCATCGCGCTCCCTCGCCGGGGGCGTGCGCCTCGAGAAACTCGAACACCTCGGTGCGGTCCACCCCGGTGAACGACTCCGCCGGCACCGCCGCCAGCAGCGACGACTGCAGTCGGGGACTCGGGAACGTGTGCTGCGCCCACGCGCTCGCCAGTCGCTCCGGCGGCCTGCGGCAGCAGTTCGGGTCGGGGCAGCCCGAGTTCTTGCGGTTCTGTGTGTCTCGTCCCCGGAACCACTTCGCGGTCGCGAATGGAGTCCCCACACTCACCGAGAACTCCCCGTGCGCGGTCGACTGGATGCTCGATGTGCACCAGTAGGTTCCGTTCGGCTTGTCCGTGTACTGGTGGTACGGGCTGAACCGGTCGGCGATGTCGAACACCTGCCGGGCGCTCCAGAAGCGGCACACCACCTGCCCCTCGACCGCACCGAGCGCATCCGTCGGGAACTTCGCATCATCGTTCTCGTAGGCCTTCGAGATGGTGCCCGACTCGTGCACCTTCAAGAAGTGCACGGGGATGCCCAGGTGCTCCGTCACGAGGTTCGTAAACCGGTGTGCGGCTGTCTCGTAGGTGACCGCGAACTCGTCGCGCAGGTCATCCACCGACAGCTCCTTGCCGTCCTTCGCACGCTGCAGAAACTCGGTCGCACTCGCTTGCGGGATCATCAGCGCCGCGGCCAGGTAGTTCGTCTCCACGCGCTGCAGCAGGAAGTGGCCGTAATCGGTCGGCTCGGTCGCACCCAGCACGTGTCCGGCGAGCGCTCGGAGCAGCGAGCCGCGCGGGTCGCCCCCCTTCTTGTCGACCGGCAGGTAGATGCGCTTGTGTCGCAGGTCACTGATCGACCGGGTGGATGCCGGCAGATCCGTGACGTAGTGCAGCGAGAACCCGAGGTGGGCGGCGAGGTCGCTCGCGGCGCGGTTCGACAGCGGACCGGTGCTGTGTCCGATGCGTGCGAGCAGGTCGCGGGCGGTCTTCTCAAGGTCGGGGAAGTAGTTGTTCTGGCGTCTCATCTGGGCCCGCAGCTCGGTGTTGGCGCGGCGGGCTTCCTCCGGGGTTGCGGCGCGTTCCCGGTGCAGGCGTTCGAGCTCAGCATGCAGCCCGAGCACCGTCTCGATGGCGTCGTCGCTGAGGCTCTTGCGCACGGGCAGCTCGGGCAGCCCGAGGGACGCGTAGAGAGGGCCGCGCTGGATGCGCTCCAACTGGATCTCGAGCGCCGCGCGCCGGCTGGGCGGCTCGGTCGTGAGCAGGTCATCGATCGTGACGCCGAGCGCCCGGGCGACGGCGGTGAGATCGCTGATGCGGGGCTCCCGCTTTCCGTTCTCGAGCACGCTGACCTGACTGGCGGCACGGCCGATCGCGGCGCCGAGCTCTTCGAGCGTCATGCCGCGCTCGGTGCGCAGGCTGCGGATCCTCTTGCCGATGAGCAGGGAGTCCAGGTCGTCGTCCGTGTCGAGCGCTGTCGTGTCCGTCATCCGCCCAGTGTGCCACGTTCTTTCTGGAACACAGAAATTCTGCAAAATTTCTGGGTGGATTTGGTCAGAAGAACGCGATCTGGTCGGTGACAGTGGAAGTCAAGTTACATCCGCGCTCACCCCCGAGCCGAGCACAACCGCAACCGCATAATCACCGCCGCACAACCGCCACCGCAACAAGGAGACGCCACGATGACCACCAACCGCCCCGGCGACCAGACCCAGACTGCAGCCGAACTCGAGAACGACTGGAAGACCAACGCCCGCTGGAACGGCATCAACCGCGACTACAGCGCGGAAGACGTCATCGCCCTCCGTGGCAGCGTGCGCGAAGAGCGCACCCTCGCCAAGCGTGGCGCCGAAAACCTGTGGCGCAGCATCCACGACGAGCCCTTCGTCAACGCCCTCGGCGCCCTCACCGGCAACCAGGCCGTGCAGCAGGTGCGCGCGGGGCTGCAGGCCATCTACCTCTCCGGCTGGCAGGTCGCCGCCGACGCCAACCTCAGCGGCCAGACCTACCCAGACCAGAGCCTCTACCCGGCCAACTCCGTGCCCGCCGTCGTGCGCCGCATCAACAACGCGCTGCTGCGCGCCGACCAGATCGAGTTCGCCGAGAACGGCGAGCGCACCCGCGACTGGGTGCAGCCCATCGTCGCCGACGCCGAAGCCGGATTCGGCGGGCCCCTCAACGCCTACGAACTCATGAGCTCCATGATCGAGGCCGGCGCCGCGGGCGTGCACTGGGAGGATCAGCTCGCGAGCGAGAAGAAGTGCGGCCACCTCGGTGGCAAGGTGCTCATCCCCACCCAGCAGCACGTGCGCACCCTCAACGCCGCACGCCTCGCAGCCGACGTCGCCGGAGTGCCCAGCATCATCGTCGCCCGCACCGACGCGCTCGCCGCCGACCTCATCACCAGCGACGTCGATGACCGCGACAAGCCGTTCCTCACCGGTGAGCGCACCTCGGAGGGCTTCTACCGCACCACGCCAGGCCTCGACCCCGTCATCGCCCGCGGACTCGCCTATGCCGAGTACGCCGACCTGCTCTGGGTCGAGACCGGTGAACCCGACATCGAGCTGGCGCGCACCTTCGCCGAGGCCATCCACAAGCAGTTCCCCGGCAAAAAGCTCGCCTACAACTGCAGCCCCTCGTTCAACTGGAAGCGTCACCTCGACGACGACCAGATCGCGCGCTTCCAGAAGGAGCTCGCCTCGATGGGCTACGCGTTCCAGTTCATCACCCTCGCTGGGTTCCACGCCCTCAACCACTCCATGTTCGAACTGGCCCGCGGCTACAAGGAGACCCAGATGACCGCGTACGTGGCATTGCAAGAGGCCGAGTTCGCCTCCGAGCAGAACGGCTACACGGCGACGCGCCACCAGCGCGAGGTGGGCACCGGTTACTTCGACCGCATCTCCACCGCCCTCAACCCGAACAGCGAGACCCTCGCGCTCGTGGGCTCCACCGAGACCGCACAGTTCCACTAGATCGCCCCTGAACAGCAGTTCTCCAGCACACAGGAAGAGCAGACAATGACCACACGAATCGACATCGCAGGCCCCCTGCGCGAGCGCTACGACGAGATACTGAGTCCGGAGGCGCTGAAGTTCCTCACCGAACTGCACGACCGGTTCGCCGGCCGCCGCCACGATGAGCTCGCCGCCCGCATGCGCGTGCGCTACGCACTCGGCAACGGCCGCAACCTCGACTTCCTGCCCGAGACGCGGCACATCCGCGAGGATGCGACGTGGCGGGTCGCCGGCGCCGGTCCCGGCCTCGAAGACCGCCGGGTCGAGATCACCGGGCCCACCGACCGCAAGATGACCATCAACGCACTCAACTCGGGTGCTAACGTGTGGCTCGCCGACCAGGAGGACGCTACCAGTCCCACCTGGCAGAACGTCATCGAGGGTCAGCTGTCGCTGTTCGATGCCATCCGAGGCCGCATCGACTACACGAGCCCCGAGGGCAAGGAGTACCGGGTCACGGCCGAGCAGACACCCACAATCGTCGTTCGCCCTCGCGGCTGGCACCTGGTCGAGAAGCACCTCACCCACGTGGACCGGGCAGGGCGACGGATGCCGGCATCCGGCTCTCTGGTCGACTTCGGCCTGTTCTTCTTCCACAATGCGGCCGAGCTGATCGCCGCAGGCAGGGGTCCGTACTTCTACCTGCCGAAGCTGGAGAGCCACCGTGAGGCGCGGCTGTGGAACGAGGTGTTCGAGTTCGCGCAGGAACGTTTCGGCATCCCGCACGGCACGATTCGTGCGACGGTGCTCATCGAGACCTACCCGGCCGCGTTCGAGATGGAGGAGATCCTCTACGAGCTGCGCGACCACTGCGCGGGTCTCAACGCGGGGCGCTGGGACTACATCTTCAGCATCATCAAGAACTACCGCGGTCGCGGGGCGCGCTTCGTGCTGCCCGACCGCAACCAGATCACCATGACCGTACCGTTCATGCGCGCCTACACGGAGCTGCTCGTGAAGACCTGCCACCGGCGCGGGGCGCACGCGATCGGCGGCATGAGCGCGTTCATTCCGAACCGCCGCGACCCCGAAGTGACGGCTCGTGCCCTCGAGAGGGTGAGCGCCGACAAGCAGCGCGAGGCCGCTGACGGTTTCGACGGCACCTGGGTTGCTCACCCCGACCTGGTGCAGACCGCCCGTGACCAGTTCGACGCGGTGCTTGCCGGTC
>DAOMOV010000036.1:0-12376 GCA_035444505.1 Terrimesophilobacter sp. | reverse complement strand
AGCAGGTGGAAGGGGCTCGAGGTGGAGTGCACAAAGGCGGCCGTCAGCATCCGCCATGGTTCCGCCACGGTGAGGGGTGGGTAGTAGAGCAAGTAGGCGGTGACAGCGTCACCGATGAAGATCTGGGCAAGCCAGATGACAACGCACAGCGCCATGATCGAGTACGTGACGACTGGCACCCCGCTCGTGGGGCTCATGGCGACGCGAACACGCGACTTCACTCTGGGCGCGTTGGCGCGCGACTCACGAATGCACTCGGGGCAGTGGAATCCGACCGCGGCGGGCGTTTGGCACTCACCGCAGATGGTGCGACCGCAGCGCTGACACAGCACGAAGCTGGGCCGGTTCGGATGCCGGTAGCAGACGCTGCTGTCGACGGTGCCGCCGTGGGGGTTGGCGTCGGTCACGGTTCTGGGTCTCGCGGGCGCGGCTAGGCGTCGACGACGGTGATGCTGTTGATGACGACGTCGTCGAGGGGGCGATCGCGGCCATCCTTCTTCACTGCCTCGATCTTCTTCACCGTGGCACGGGACTCCTCGTCGGCGACGACACCGAAGATGGTGTGCTTGCCCTGCAGCCAGGTGGTGGGAACCGTGGTGATGAAGAACTGGGAGCCGTTGGTTCCGCGCCCCATCTGGATTCCGGCGTTGGCCATGGCGAGCACGTAGGGCTCGGTGAAGTTCAGCTCGGGGTGGATCTCGTCGTCGAACTGGTATCCGGGTCCGCCGATGCCCTGCCCGAGCGGGTCACCGCCTTGGATCATGAAGTCGTCGATAATGCGGTGGAAGATGACTCCGTCGTAGAGGGGGGTGCTCATCTTCTCGCCGCTCTGGGGGTGCGTCCACTCCTTGGTGCCTGTGGCAAGACCGATGAAGTTGTCGACGGTCTTGGGGGCGTGGTTGGCGAGCAGGTTGACGCGGATGTCGCCGAGGCTCGTGTGGAGGGTCGCGACGTGAGTGTGTGTGGACATCTGTCAATTGTTTCACAGGCCACCTGTGGGAGGATATTGGCGACGCCACCGACCGTTGGAGGACCCCATGGCACTGTCCCGTCGCCGCGAGAAAGAGTTGCAGCGTTTGAAGCGCGATTCCGCTGAGCTGTGGGATGAGCAGCGTGAGGTGCTGGAGCGCGCCAACAAGGTTGTTCGTGAGGCGAGCCGCCAACTGGCGAACGTGAGTCGTGAAGAGGTTGCACCTCGGGTGAAGGATGCGTTTGAGACATCCGTCGCCGCGACCCGCCATGTCGCTGATTCGGCCCGCACTCGCGTGACGCGTGACGTGCTTCCCGCGGTATCGGGTGCGCTGGGCTCGGCCCTCGCGGTGCTCGAGGCGGTGAAGGATCCGCGGGTTCGCGCGGTCGTGTCACGGGTTCGGGATGCTGGCGCGCGGGCGAACATTGTGCCCCCGGCCAAGTCGTCGGGACCTGGGCGTTACATCCTGATCGGCATCGGTATCGTGGCCGCCGCCGGAATCGCCTACGCGGCGTGGCAGACTCTGCGTGCCGACGACGAGGTGTGGGTGGCTGACGCGCTCGGCGACGACAGCTGAGAAGCTGACCTTCTGAGGGGCTGACTGTAGAGAGTCGCGGCGACTCCGGGCTGTGTCCCGGTGTCAGGGGGATTGCGGGAAGGCCCGAAAGAGGAGTGGCAGCGGGGGCTGGCTTGCCTCCATACTGGGGGCGTGAACACGGCCAAGCGAGTGCTGATTGTTGCGCTTGTCAGTGTCGGCGGCCTGGTTCTCGTCGCTGTCGCGGCGGTTGCCGCGGTGTACATCACGGGGTCGGTGATCGCCAGTGACTCGGCGACAGTGCAACACGATCGTCTCGCATCGGTTCGGGCGGATGTTGCCGCGCAGCCTGGTGGGGTGTTCGAAGGCTGGCGGGAGAACCCGATCGAGGATCGAGTCTCGTGGGATCGGGTGCAGTCGATCGCGACCCACAACAGCTATGCGGTAGCGCCGAACGGCATTCAGAACCTTGTGCTCGACCTGGTGCGCCCAGGCGAGTCTGCCGCGCTCGCATACAGTCACGATCCGTTGTGGCATCAGCTCGAGCAGGGCGTGCGCAGCCTGGAGTTCGACCTGCGGGTGCACAGTGATGGGGCGCTGCGCATGACACACGTTCCGGTGCTCGCGAACGGTTCGCACTCTCCCGACTTTCGACTTGCTCTCGAGGAGTTGGAGCTGTGGTCGTCGTCGCACCCGGGCCACCTACCACTGACGGTGCTCATCGAGTTCAAGAGCGACTACTCGTTCCTCGACCCGAGCCTTGCGGAGTGGTCGGTCGAGAACCTGGCACTCGTCGATGAGGCGGTTGCGGATGCTTTCGGTGAGCGTCTGCTGACCCCGGCGGAGATCGGGGTCGAGCCGTGGCCCTTCGTCAGGGAGCTGCGCGACCGAGTCATGGTCATCATGCACCCGAACGAGAGCGTCGAGTCAGCGTACGCATCGGTACCCGCGGCTGGCCGAACCATGTTCGCCGCGGCGGATGGCGGGAACGCCGCGGTCCCGATTGCGGAGGGCGGCCCGCGGTTCGTGGTGCACAACGACCCCGACGCGGCGACGATCCGGCAGCTCGTGGATGCGGGACTGATTGTTCGGACGCGCGCCGACGCAGACCTCGTCACGAGCCCTGTCGCTCTGACGGCAGCGCTGGCGAGCGGTGCGCAGCTGGTGTCGACCGACTTCGCGTCACCGACCCGACAGGCCGGCACGGGGTACTCGGCGCGATTCGATGACGGCACGCTCGCGCGCATCGACCCGGAGCGGGCGCCGACCGCTGGCGAACTGAGGCACGTGGATGCCCTCGACTGGGTCGACGCCGCCACAACCCGCGAACTCGCCGGCAGCGTGCTCATGGCAACCATCATCGGCACCAACACCGACCAGCTCCGTTCGCTCATGGTGGAGAGCGGCCTCGGCGGTTTCATCCTCATGGGAGGCAACGTGCCGGGGTCGGAGTCCGCACTTCGAGACGTGACGGCCGCGCTCACCGTGGACCCCGAGCTGCCTCCCCTCATCGCGATCGACGAGGAGGGTGGGGTCGTGAAGCGCATCCCGTGGGACCCGTACCCGGGAGCGAACACCCTGCGCAACGGTGACGCATCCGCTGTGACGGATGCTTTTGCCGGTCGCGCGGAACTCCTTCGCAGCGTGGGTGTGAACGTGAACTTCGGCATCGTGGCGGATGTCACGGGAGACCGGCGCAGTTTCATCTACAGCCGCACGCTCGGCAACGATGCGGCATCGGCTGGTCAGCGGGTCGCTGCGGCGGTATCGGGTGAGTCGGGCGTTGTGGCTTCGACGCTGAAGCATTTTCCGGGGCACGGGGCGGCGCCGGGGGACTCGCACTTCTCGGTGCCGAGCACGGGCATGTCGGTCGATGAGTGGCGCGCGCGTGACGCCGTGCCGTTCCAGGCGGGGGTGGATGCTGGGGCTGAGCTGATCATGTTCGGACACCTCGCCTACACCTCGGTGACGAGCACCCCGGCGACGCTCGCACCGGAATGGTACGCGCTGGTGCGGGACGAGTTGGGGTTCGCGGGGGTGACGATCACGGACGATCTGTCGATGCTGGCGGCGACGGGTCTGCCCGCGTACCGTGATGTGGCGAGGAACGCGGTGTTGTCGCTCGTGGCGGGCGCCGATATGGCGTTGGTTGTTGCGGGTATGGATTACGCGGCGGTGCTGAGGCTCGTGGACGCTGTCGAGGCCGCGGCCGTCAGCGGCGAGCTGCCGGTGGAGCGACTGCGTCAGGCGGCGGTTCGAGTGATGGAGTTGCGGTTGCTGATCGCTGAGCGCACGGCCGAAGCGGCGGGCTAGTCGAGGGCGTAGTCGGTTGTGGCGCTGTCGGTGAAGTCGGGGCCGAGGGCGTAGCGGAGTCCGACATCGACGAGTTTGACACGGCTGAGCTGGTGCACGTCGTCCAGCCGGAACCAGGCGGCTTCGTCGGTGGTTCCGTCGGTTTCGTTGCGCAAGTGCCCGCCGGTGATGGTGGCGCGGTAGACGACGCGAAGCACGTGCAGCGGCGTTGTGGTCTCGGTGAATC
Source organism: Terrimesophilobacter sp. (assembly GCA_035444505.1). GTDB lineage: Bacteria > Actinomycetota > Actinomycetes > Actinomycetales > Microbacteriaceae > Terrimesophilobacter. The sequence continues at coordinate 8,332 of DAOMOV010000036.1, read as the reverse complement.
GTTGCTCAGCGGGGACAACGAAGGAGTCCACGCCGAGGAGTTCGTCGAGTGCTGCGGTGTGTCCGGTTTCTTCTTCGATCTCGCGAATGGCGGCATCGGCGGGGTCTTCGCCGGGTTCGATGCCGCCACCGGGCAGTGTCCAGCCTTCACGGCCGCTTTCGTTCCAGTGGGCGAGGAGCACCCGGTTGTCGGCGAGGATGACGCCGTACGCCCCGATGCGGATGTCCACCACACAACCCTAGTTCCACCCGGTCGAGGCGGGGCGGGGTGCTACCGTGACGGGATGGTCACGATTGAGCCGATCACCGCGGCCGATTTCGATGAGTGGCTGCCGCTGTGGCAGGCGTATCTCGTGTTCTACGAGGCCGAGCTGGACGAGGCGACGACGCACGCGACATTTGAGCGCGTGTGTGACCCGGCATCCGCGATTCACGGTGCTTTTGCTCTGGATGCCGCGAGCACCCCGGTCGGTCTGGTGCACTGGTTGACGCACGCCTCCACGTGGAGCACTGCCGACTACTGCTACCTCGAGGACCTCTTCGTGTCGCCCGCCGCGCGCCGCACCGGAGCCGGGGCCGCTCTGATCGACCACGTGCGGGCGTGGGCTTCGGAGCGCGATCTCGAGAAGGTCTATTGGTTGACCGCTGAGTCGAACTCGACCGCAAGATCCCTCTACGACGCGGTCGCGACCCGCACGGGTTTCACCCACTACGAGGTCGGAGCTCAAGGTCTGCCGTGATCGCCTATGGCCGTCAGTTTCAGTTCCCGTCGCGAGGTACTCTTCCCCAAACGACTTGGCTTGGATGCGATCTCGTCCCTCTTAAGTAGAGTATCTTTTTCTCTAATCAATAAACTGCTCAGTGTTAATGTTGGAGGCCGTACATGGGTTTCAAGGACTGGATCCGCAAGGATATGGAAAAATCCGCTTTGATGAAATACCACTACGAATTGGGTTGTCAAGTTCTAGGTGAGCCCGAGGGCGGTTGGTGGCGAAGCACACTAAGTGATCGTCTTCTGCGAATCGAAGAGGGTCGACGTGAAGCACTACGACGAGAGGCCTAAACCAGAACCACCCACGGTACGATTTCTGTCGGGTTTGACGCACGTGCAGAGTGTGCAAACCAACCATTATGTGCAAACTCTCTTACTTGATTTTCGGACGGCGCGGAGCCAAGGGCTTGGTGGATGCTGAGGTCCACCCAAGCTGCAGCTGACGGCATTCGTAGATTAACGTAGCGTCGACTTAGTTCCCGCAAATCTGCGACCGTCGAGCGGTTCACGTTGCCTTGATCAACTCGTAGTTGAAGCTCGATGAGCTTCATCGCGAGCTTCCAAGTTCGTGCCCGCCCAGTAGTGCGAAATCTGAGTTGCCTCGATAGTGTCGCCAACTCTATTTGGCAAAGGGATGAGTCTCCGTCGAATCGAGCTTGCTCCGCGCTGCACAACGTGAAGAACTCCCTCTCAGTCCCAATTGCAGAAGGCAATAGTGGTCGTGCGGACTCCAACAGCCTTCTGGCTTGGCCCTGAACGGCTGCGAAGCAGATCGCCCGCACAGTCCTATGCCAGAGATCTATCTCACCTGCACTGCTCGAGGCAATCGCGAATCTCTCCGCTTCATGCAAGTCCGTATCATCAATCGAATGAAACTTTGACGCTTCTAGCAACCCGGCAGCGGCTCGAACTTCGATCCTCTTGATTAGAAAAATAGCGCGCTGAGAGAAATCGGTGTACGGGGAGTCTGCGTATCCCGCATCGAGGAGTTGAAGAGCCGACTCGTACTTGCCAGCTAACTTCAAGGCATCCGCTATCCACGTGAGTTCGTTCACCCGCGACTGTCTGTCCAACTCATCGGGCCACTCAAGCGCTTCTTCTATCCACGCTGTAGCGCCACGGATGTTCCCACAGTTGATCGCGCGCATCCTGAGTCTCACCGATGCATGTCGCCGCATTTTGCGTGACGCAGAGGAAGCGCCTCGTGAAGTGACGAGGACGACCATTCGGTCTATCAGCACTGAGAGCCACCACATGGACGTGCTGAACAGGCTGGCTGACATTTCATTTACAACTGGCCTAAGTCCCGCGCGAAAGGCGGCCTGGGTTAGGTACCACAGTGCAAGAAATCTGTGCTCTTGCCGACGAAGCGACCTTGCCACGATTTTCTTTGCAGTTACGTAGTTACTACGTTCCCGAAATGAGAAATCAAGAAGTTGCCTGGCCTCGGTGTACAAGGCGACCTCAAAGGCGATAGACGCGCAGGCGAGAACGCGAGATTCGTCAGGAACATTGTCAATCAACCATGACGTCAGTTCGTTCGTGACTGGGTCCGTTGCCAGCCTTGGACCTTGTGAGAGTTCGTAAAGCTCCTTATGCGTGTTAAGCGCTAGGTCATGAAACAGAAAGTCCTGAGCCGTTGCCTTGATTGTGGCGAACGGTATATTGCGACGCAACAATTGCCCCTTTGCGAGCTCGACTTCCGGGTAGTTCGGTTCGCCAGCAAGGCGAACCCAAGTGACGTTCATCGGTGAGAATCGCGTTGCAACCAGAGGGAGCACGTCACGATCGCGTCCGCTGTAACCCATTATGAGCAAGCGCTTGTTGTTGATTCGTTCACCAAGCTTCGCTATTACCTCTTCATCCAGACCAATCGAGTATTGGGTGATCGTCGTCCTTATAGACGCGAGGTCTTTCGTGTTGCCGTGCAGATAGAGGACATCGAGTATCCCCGCACTGTCTAGCAATTGATCCATATTGACCGTGACTATAGAAAGTCCGCTCTCCTTCAGCGCAGCATGTACGAATCCGAACGGCTTCATATCCATTACTTTGTATATGGCCGCGAGCGCTGTTATATCAATATGCCGGTGCGCAATTTCCATGAGTTGTTCAAGGCGCAAGCCCGCCTCGACTTCAGATTTGATCGGGACGATCTCCTTCTCAACCCTGGCACCAACTTGTGCTTGCCCCCCTATCGACCTAAACAACCACCGCCAAGTCGCAAGGGTCAAGGCGTCTCCGCTCGGAAGGTTAGATGGAGGCGACATTGAAATACCCGCGCCCACAAGCACAACATCAAAGTCATCGACGGACAGAGCGTCGTGAGTGGCGTCCAAGAATAGCCAATCTTCATCGAGAAATTGTTTCGGTTGTGCCTGATATTACTCATACGTTGACAGGCTGACGGGTCGCTCTGCACTGATTCGACCGCAAGGAAACCGACATTGCGGTCGCCGCCAGTGCCTGAAATGGTGGACTCTAGGCGACAGTTTGAGAACCTTCGCCGTCCACTGAGAACCTTGATTTCTCGGGCTTCTCAGGGCATCTACCGTACCCGAGGACACCTGCCGAAGGCCCTCATTCGGGATGGCAGGGGGTCTGTTGTCCACGAAAAGGAGACAGTGAGAACCCTGCTCACGCCGGAGCAGTCGGAGAACCTGGCCGACGACTTCAGAGCCGGGATACGGGTGATGCAGCTGGCCACGAAGTACGGGGTCAACCGGAACACCGTCCACGCACACCTGAACAAACACGGTCTCCGTCGACCGAAGAACACACTCGAACTTGAACGCGTGGATCGGGCGATCGAGCTCTACCTCGCCGGGATGACACTGTACGAGGTCGGGCAGGAGATCGGATCGAACAAGTACACGGTGCAGCACGCACTGGAATCGCGCGGGATTTCACGGCGACCGCGCGGAGTGCGGGCCCCCCTCAATCATTCGACGCTGTGATGCGCCCGAACCGCGCCGTCGCGGCGCCCCGACTGAGACAAGCCTTCACCTCAGTCTTGGATGACTTACGCTTCGCCTTCGCTTGCCGTGTCAACAACCATCTCGTTGAGAGAGAGTCCGAGCGCCAACGCGATACTGCGGACGGTGAAGATGCCGGGATCCTTGATCCGTCCCGTTTCGATCGCACGCACGGTCCCTATCGAGAGCCCTGCCTGCACGGCGAGCCGTTGCTGGCTCCAGCCACGAAACCGACGCGCTTCGCCGACCCGTGCAGACAGCGCAGCGGAAGCCTGAGCGTCCAGGGTCTCAGCCTGCTGCCGACGAACCATGTTGTGCAGAATACTATAGAAATAGCGCTAGATAAATATCAGTCTTGCGAGTAGGATGAGGCCATGGCAGGCCGTCACATCAAGGAGCTCCTCGCGGCATACCGTGATCGCGATGATCTGGCCTTCCGTCGCGCTGCGAGCGCGATCATCGAGGAGGAAGAGGCCAAGCGACACACGGCCTTGGCTCGCGATCTGCGGAAGCTGCTGGCAACTGGTGGCGGGCGGAGCGTGCCCATCAGTCTCGACGTGCTGCCAGAACCCCCACGCGACCGTGACAGCAACGCGCCGCTCGCCGACGTCGTCACACCACAGCTGCTCGGTCTGGGAGATCTTGTGTTCCCACAACAGCTCAGATCGCGGCTCGAACGGCTGGCAGCCGAGGTGCCACACTGGCCTGCACTGGATGCCGCTGGTGTTCCTCGACGCAATCGGGTTCTGCTGTACGGCCCTCCAGGGAATGGCAAGTCCTCCATCGCGGACGCACTTGCCGGAGAGCTCGGTTGGCCTTTGGTGGTGACGCGCGTCGACGGTCTGGTCTCGAGCTACTTGGGTGAGACGGCGTCCAATCTCAGAAGCCTCTTCGAGTTCGCGTCGGCAACGTCTGCGGTGGTGCTCTTGGACGAATTCGACTCGCTCGGCAAGCTTCGGGATGATCCGACCGATCATGGGGAACTGCGTCGTGTGGTGAACGCGACGCTGCAGCTCATCGAGAACTACCGCGGCAGGTCACTGCTCGTTGCCGCCACGAACACGCCCGATGTTCTCGACACGGCACTGTGGCGGCGATTCGATGAAGTAATCGAGGTGCCGCTTCCTACGGAAGAGGGTGTCACCGAGCTTCTCACTCGACTGCTGGGCCGCCATGTTGTCCTGGGCTCGCTCGACGGGGTCGGAAAACAACTCGCAGGGCTTCCCTACGCGGCAATCGAGCACGCAGCCTATGGCGCCCGCCGCCGTGCCGTGCTCGCGGGCCACACCGAAGTCTCGGCGTTCGATCTCGACGAAGCGATCAAAGAGACAGTGAGTCGTCCTTGGCTCCAGCAAGGCGCGGCTCCACTGACGGCCTCGTCTGAACCCTAGGCTCGAGACATGGCTGATCACCCGAGGCTACCTGAGCCTCGACCTCTGGATACCCGACGTCGCCCCCCGGTGCCGTCGGAGCGTGAACTTACAGACCGCTCCCACCATGCAACAACGCTCGCCGGGGTGCTCGCCGGCCTCGGTCTTCCCTATCCCGGCGCGATCGATCAGCCGTCCGACGATGAAGAGCTCGTTGACTCTCGGCTCGTGCTCGTGTTCACCAACAAAGGTGCCCCATTGCAGGACGGACCGTTCCGGAAATGGAACATGGTCCCCGTTGCGGAGGGATCGGACCGAACCTACATGGTCATCTCAGACATAGAGTCGCGGCGCCTCTTCGCCCGTCTGGTTGAGACCTATGGCGGCGATCCTGACGCCTGGGCCGATCCGAAGGCGTGGCAGGAGCAACTGGACTCGATTGAGGGCGTGCGCCTATACGCACGCGAGGATCGCGCGGATGCCCGCCTGCAGGAACTCTCCTTCAATGGCACCGAGGTCATCGACGTTCTGTTGTGGCCTTCAACGCTTGAGACCATGAGGAACCGCGCGCGGATTGCACGTAATCGGCTCGATGAGATTCACAACGTCGTGCAAGGAGCCGGGGGAAGAAACCCCGCTATTCGTGTGGTCGCGGAGGATCCAAGGTCAGACTCCACAATGGTTCGAGTGGTGGTTGATCAGCAGCTTCTCGACGACTTGCTGGATCATCCGGTCGTCGAACGAGTTCGGCCTCCGTTGCGTCCCGAAGTCACCATTGGCGATCTTATTCAGGCGTCTCCAATGAGCGCCGTTCCCGCTCCCACAGGCGAACCCGTCGGAGTGATCGACGACCTGGTGACTAACAATACGCTCCTTGACGGTGTCGTTCGGGGACGCGCCGCGTTCCCGGAGGGCCGCGTCTTCGGTGCGGCGACCGCCCATGGGACGCATGTCGCCGGCGTCGCAGCATACGGCGAGCTGCGATCTTTCGCATCGAATCCACAATCCGGTCTTCCCGTTGCCCGCCCCATCTTTTCAGCACGAGTGATGGAACAGGACCCGGCCTCGGTTGGTCGTGCCGTGATTCCCGGCTTGTTCCATGAGCAGCTTGAGAAGGCGATCCGCTGGTTGCACAGCCAAGGGGTGAGGATCATTACGTGCTCGATCACTGACGATGGCCCGGACTTGGCGCCGACGCCATCGGAAACGATGACCACGATCGACAAGCTCGTCAGAGAGCTCGGTGTGGTGGTGGTGATATCCGCGGGGAACGCATCGAGCGTCGATCCTCTTCACTGGCGCGATGACTATCCTGGCTACCTCGATCGGGATGAGTCACGTGTCGCCGATCCGGCGGGCGCCGCACTGGCAGTGACAGTCGGGGCTCGAGCCCAGTACGACGTTCCGTCCCCGCCGTCTCAAGGGCCATCATCGCGGGTCGCCATCGCGCAACAGGGGCAGGCTTCCCCATTCACGAGGACTGGCCCAACGCGCGGCCGCGGTTCATCTGGCATGGCGAAGCCAGAATTCTCAGCTCATGGCGGTAATTACTCCTGGGATCAGCTCACTGGGCAGGCGCGTGGAAAAGACCCGAACATGTCGGTGATCACACTGGCGCCAGCCGGCGCTCCGGGCGGACAAATCCTGGCTGTAGACGACGGCACCAGCCTGTCCGCCCCGTTCGTCGCACACCAAGTAGCCACGATCGCAACTCGGTACCCTTCCGCGAGCTCAAATCTCCTTCGCGCGCTGGCAGCGTTGGCAGGTGATCGCTCGGCAGTTGACCGACAATCGGGGGCGATCTTGAGCGTGTACGGCGAACCGCTCGCCGCACGAGTCCTGGACAGCGACACGCATCGGGTAATCGTCGTGTATGAAGGAGCGATCGCGGCGAATTCGACAGTTATCCACGAGATCCCCGTTCCGCAGGCGTTCGCTACTGGTGCGTATGGCCAGCGCATGAGGGTCGCACTCGCATTCGATCCGCCAGTAAGGCGATCGCGGCGCGACTACATCGCCGGTGCGATGAGCTTCGACTTTGTCCGCAACCTTCCAGTGGACGAGGTCGCCGCGGTGTACTCGGCGCAGCCCAGTCGAGCAGACGTCGAGCAGGATCCCGCACTGAACCGTCGCGACCTGCCCGCAGGAAGGCGCCGCCCGTCTCTCAACCCGAGTTCCCAAACACTGCTATCCAACACACTGCTCTGTCGCACGTTCTCCGGCGCGTGGGATCCTGATGACGAGGGCTACTTCCTAGTGGTCAAGCACCAAGCCCGCCCGTGGGCCAACGCCGAGGAACGTGAAGATCAGAAGTACGCCGTGGCCGTGGAGCTTTCGCTCACAAACGAGGCTAAGGTTAACCTGCTCGCTCAGGTTCAGGCGCAACTCCAACAGCGTGCACGACTTCGATTCGGCTGACGTCGCTTGCAGAGAATCAAGTCATTCGCTGCTGGCCCCGAACAAGGCCTCTTGCTACGCAGCATGCGGTAAGCCACACTCACGGTCACTGATCTCAACGAGACGCCCGCGGCGACAAGAATGGCCCAATGGACGAAGAGCGCAACAGCCAAGTACACGGTGTCAACTATTTCGTGCAGTATCTCGCTGAGATACCTCCAGAGCAGTGGGAACGGGTCCGCATGCTGCTCGGTCACCCGGCGTCCGAGGAGTTCCTCGCCACGATCCGGTGATCACCCAGGCGGGGACTTTCCGAACCCCGACGACGGGCGATGTCGAGCGACCCACCCGCGGAACAGAGGGACGTGCTTGAGATAGTCGTCGCCTACTGCAATGGGGCGACGCCCGAGACAATCGCTGCGGCACACGACCACACCGAGCGCATCATCCGCGACACGCTCCAACAGGTAGGCGTTGTCCTCCGCGATCAGGCATACTCATCTGCCGAGATCCGTGCCCAAGTCCGGGCTCTGCATGCCCAGGGTATGAGCATGCGAGAGATCGCTCGTCGATATGGCGTCGCGCACACGACGATCAGCCGACTGCTGCGCGACGCGACCTGATCGAATCCTGCACCACTCCGCACCACCAGACGACCATCCGGGCGAGAATCCGCACCACTATGAATTAGTGCGCTGATCAGGGATTTATCTGAAGCAATTTTTCTATGAGTTTGCTGTGAGATGTGGACCCTGCCGGAATCGAACCGGCGACCTCCTGCTTGCAAAGCAGGCGCTCTACCAATTGAGCTAAGGGCCC
>DAOMOV010000035.1:8610-12422 GCA_035444505.1 Terrimesophilobacter sp. | reverse complement strand
TGTTGCCGACTGCGACGACATGTGCCAGCAGCCTAGGCAGCTCCGACGTCGCGGCGCAGCGAACACTGCTCCGCCTGTGGACAAGAGGGCGATCGTGACCAATGTGGGGGAGTAGTTCACTGAAGTGCGGTCTCGATACGATCAACCTGCGGTTGATCACTCGACCGACGGATGTCGGCAGTGCCCATCCGAGCCGCGTAGCCAAGCGCCACAGGAGGCAACGATGCAGTCAGTGGAAGGGCGCACCGTGCTCATCACCGGTGCCGCCCGCGGCATGGGTGAAATCTATGCTCGCCGGGCCGTCGCCGAGGGGGCGCGGGCCGTCATCCTGTGGGATCTCGACCAGGCCGCCCTCGACGAGGTGAGCGCGTCACTCGCTGACGCCCCGACGAGGGTGCTCGCGCAGCGCGTTGACATCGGCAGCCTCGACGACATCACCAAGGCTGCCGCGAAGGCGCGCAAGGACGTCGGTGCGCCCGACATCCTCATCAACAACGCGGGCATCGTGCGTGGCGGCGCCTTCTGGGAGCACGACCCGGTCACCGGCATCGACGCCACCATGCGCATCAACGCGATCGCCCACATGTGGGTGGCCCGCGAGTTTCTGCCCGACCTGATGGCCGACACCGGCACGCCGAAGCGCATCCTCAACATCGCCTCCGCGGCGGGAACCCTCGCCAACCCGGGCATGACCGTGTACGCGGCATCGAAGTGGGCGATGCTCGGCTGGAGCGACTCGCTGCGCCTCGAACTGCGCAGGAAGGGATACGGTCACATCCGCGTCACCACGTTCTGCCCCAGCTACATCTCCACCGGCATGTTCGAGGGTGCCCGTGGGCCGCTGCTGACCCCCATCCTCACCCCAGAGAGGGCGACGGATGCCGCGTGGCGGGCCATGCTCCGGGGCAAAGCGATCCTCTACAAGCCCTGGACCGTTCGGCTCTCGGTGCTCCTGCGCGGGCTGCTGCCGCTGCGTGCCTGGGACTTCGTGGCGGGCCGCGTTTTCGGCGTCTACAGCACCATGGACCACTTCACCGGCCGCCCCGAGCAGGCAGCGAAGTAGCGCCGCCTACTTCGACAGCAGTCCCAGCTCCATCGCTCGGGTCACGGCGCGCGTGCGGTCGCTCACCTCGAGCCGTTCGAAGATCGCACCCAAATGAGTTTTTACCGTCGACTCGCCGATGAACAGTTCCGCGGCGATCTCCGGGTTCGAGCGCCCCTCCGCGACGAGACGCAGTACCTCCAGCTGCCGCACCGACAGCGTCGGCGTCTGTGGCTGCCGCACCCGGCTGACGAGGCGCGCCGCGATCGACGGACCCAGCACGGTTTCTCCCGCCGCGACGGCCCGCACCCCGGCAAGCACTTCCTCCGCGGGGGAGGCCTTTAACAGGTAGCCGCTCGCCCCCGCCTCGATCGCACCGAGAATGTTTTCATCTGTCTCATAGGTCGTGAACACGAGAACCCGGATGGCGGGGTCGATCGCACGGATCTGCTCGGTCGCCGCGACACCGTCGACGCCGGGCATCCGCAAGTCCATGAGCACCAGGTCGGGGCGGTGTTCGTGGGCGGCTTCTACCGCTTCGCGCCCGTCGGTGGCGACCGCGACGACCTTGATGTCGGACTCCTCCGACAGCAGCCCAACCACCCCACCGCGCACAACGGGGTGGTCGTCGGCGACAAGAACCCGGATCACAGTGCCCATCATGACCCCTCCGGGATGGTCGCGGTGAGCAGTGTCCCCGCGCCGGTGCTCAGCAGGTACAGGGTACCGCCCGCCGCCGCAACGCGGGCTCGCATCCCCGGCAGCCCGAAGCCCTCACCGGCCGCGGCAGGCAATCCGACCCCGTTGTCCTCGACGGTGAGTGTGACTGCGCCGAGATCATCCATTGTGACTCGAAGGTCCACGGCGGTTGCCTGTGCGTGCTTGCGCACGTTCGCGAGTCCCTCCTGAGCGCAACGCAGCACGATCACCTCACGTTCGCGGTCAAAGCTGCCCGCATTCACTGTCACTGCCACGCCGGTCTCGCGGGTGAACCGTTCGGCGAGGCGCTGCAGCGCATCCTCGAGCCCCGACTCGATCGCGACCGGCGCCATTGTCGCCACGAGGGTGCGTGTTTCGGTGAGCGCCTCACTGGCGAGCGACTCGATGAGTGCGAGGTCGTCCGCAGCCACGGGGCGGCCACCGCGATCCCGCTTCTCCAGCCGCTGTGCGTGCATGACGATCGCGGTGAGGTTCTGCGCGATCGTGTCGTGCAGCTCCCGCGCGATGCGCTCTCGCTCCGCTGCCGCGCCGGCCTCCTGGTTGCGGTCGGCGAGTTCACCCTGCACCGCCTGCAGCTCATCGAGAAGCCGTGACCGCTCCTCGCCGTGGCGCGCTATCGAAGAGATCCACGCCCCCATCGCGAGCGAGAACGCGAGGGATAGTGCCGAGGTGAGGATGGCCAGCCACGGGTCGTCCCAGCCCGAGAACAGCCAGATGCCGACGAATGAACCCAGGGCAATGACCGGGTTGAGCAGGTAGGCGGCCTTGAGCGAGCGCGCCGTGTACCAGACGAGGGGGAACATGGCGGTCTGCAGGATCGCCATCGTCGGCTGGAACGCCGTGCCGAGGGCAAGGATGCCGCCGTTGAGCAGGGTGAGGATCAGGTCGTGCGGGCCGCGAGGCTCGCGCACCGCGGTGTGCCCGTAGGCGAAGTACACGACGACGAAGGCGACAAGTGATACCCACGCACCCCAGGCATCCGACCATTGGTACCCGGTGACGCTGAGAAAGACAGCGAGTGTCGTCGCCACGGCAATGACGACGACACTCCACCATCCGGTAGGTTTCACGGCTCTACTCTCGCACGGAGACGACGCTCAGCAGCCGGTTCACGCGTCGCGGCGGATCCACCGGAACGTGACGAGACTCAGCACGAGCCCCGCGACGAGCCACACGCTCAGCCAGAGCGCGACACCCTCAAGGTTCCAGACGCCGCCCTGCTCGAGAACGGCGAGGCCGTCGGGGAGGAACACCGCGCGCATGCCCTGCGCCATCCACTTCAGCGGGAACACGGCTGCGAGGTTCTGCAGCCACTCGGGCAGCATGCTGAACTGCAGGTACACACCCGAGATGAACTGCAGCACGAGCACGATCGGAATGACGACCGCCGATGCGCTCTTGCCGGAGCGGGGCACCGCCGACAGGGCGATGCCGAGCAGAGCCGACGTGGTCACGCCGAGCACGAACACCCACGCGAACGTCAGCCACCTCTCGGGCTCGCTCGGCAGGTCGGCGCCGAAGACGAAAGCCCCGAGCACGATGACGATCGCGCTCTGCAGGACCGCGGTGACGAACACTTGACCGAGCTTCCCGATGAAGTAGCTGATCGGCGAGAGGGGGGTTCCGCCGAGCCGCTTGAGGGTTCCGTCGCCCTTCTCGGTGGCGATGTCGATCGCGAGGTTCTGCACGCCCGATAGAAGGATGCCGGCGGCGAGCATCGCGGGTAGGTAGTAGGTTGCCGCGTCGATATACCCGTCGGGACCGCCCGCGAACTGTTCAATGGAACCGAACGCGGTCGCGAAGATGGCGAGCATGAGGGCGGGGAACAAAAAGGTGAAGAACACCTGGTCGGGGGTACGGAAGTAGCTGCGCACCTCATACGCGATGCGAGCGAAGCCGTTCTTGATGGTGGTCACGCTGCTGCCTCCGTCTCGGTGATGACGGATCCGTCGGCATCGGCTCCGACGAGTTCTAAGTAGATGTCTTCGAGCGAGGGGCGGATGATCTCAAGTGCGTCAGGCTCGGGACCATCACCGACGAGAGAGCTCAC
>DAOMOV010000035.1:0-8568 GCA_035444505.1 Terrimesophilobacter sp. | reverse complement strand
GGAGGGCGCCTGCGGCATCCCGCCAGCGCACGATCGGCACGCGGGCACCCTCACCGCCGAGGGTGGAGGTGGGGCCGAGGGCGACGATCTCTCCACCGGCGATGACCCCGGCGCGGTGTCCGAGGTGGGCGGCCTCGTCGAGGTAGTGGGTGGTGAGAAGGATGGTCGTGCCCTCTTCGCTGAGAGAACGGATGAGCTTCCAGAACTGGCGCCTGGCCTCCGGGTCGAATCCGGTGGTGGGCTCGTCGAGGAAGAGCAGCTCGGGTCGGCCGATGATGCCGAGGGCGACGTCGACGCGACGCTTCTGCCCGCCTGACAGCTTGGAAATGCGGGCGCCCGCTTTGTCGGTGAGGCCGACGGCGTCGATGGTCTCGTCGATGTCGCGCGGGTTCGGGTAGAGGCTGGCGAAGTGGGCGACCTGCTCGCGCACGGTCACCCCGGTGGTCTCTGCGGTGGACTGCAGCACGAGGCCGAGGCTGGCTTTCCAGTCGAGCCCTCCCTTGGCGGGGTCGACGCCGAGCACACTGACGTCGCCGCCGGTGCGCGAGCGGTAGCCTTCGAGGATTTCGATGGTGGTGGACTTTCCGGCGCCGTTCGGGCCGAGCAGGGCGAAGACTTCTCCACGTTCGATGTCGAAGTCGATCCCTGCGACGGCCTGCTTGGCGCCGTAGTTCTTGGTGAGTCCGCGCACGCGGACGGCGGGTTCGAGAGTGGTCATGGCATCAACTCTCGCCGCTGCGAGGCTCGCGCGGCAGCGGTGGGTGGGCCGATTTCGCCCTCCCCCGATCGGTGGGGGGCACATCCGTTCGGTCGGGCTTCTGGCGGTCGGCTCAGGCCATGAGCTGCAGAAACCGCTCCAGGCCAACGTTGCCGCCCGAGAGCACAACGCCGATCCGCCGACCCTTCTCACCGGGCCGGAACATGACGGAGGCGAGCGCGCTCGCCCCGGACGGTTCAAGCACGATCTTCAGCCGGTCGAAGGCGAACGCCATGGCCTGGCGGAGCTCGTCGTCGGTGACGAGGTCGATGTCGTCGACGAGGCGCCGGTTCACCTCGAACGTCATCGCGCCGGGGATCTCGGCGCCCTGACCGCCGGCGATGGTGCGCGGCACGTCGATCTGCACCCGCTCGCCCGCGGCGAGCGACAGCTTCGTGTCGTTGCCTGCCTCAGGTTCGACCCCCACCATCCGGATGCCAGGGAACAGCCCCTTCGCGGCGGTCGCGCTCCCGGCCATGAGGCCGCCCCCACCGACCGGCACCCGCAGCTCGTCGAGTTTGCCGACCTCGTCGAGGAGTTCGAGGACGGCGGTGCCCTGGCCCGCCATGATGCTGTCGTGCTCGTACGGGGGAACGAGCGTCATGCCCTTCTCCTCGGCGAACTCGCGTCCGATCGCCTCGCGGTCTCCGGTGTAGCGGTCGTAGAACACGACGTTCGCGCCGTATCCGCGGGTGGCGGCGATCTTCGAGGGCGGGGCATCCTCGGGCATGACGATCGTGGCCGTGGCCCCCATCATGCGGGCGGCAAGCGACACCGCCTGGGCGTGGTTGCCCGACGACCATGCGGCGACCCCGCGCCCGAGCTCGGCCTCGCTGAGCCGCGAGATGACGTTGTAGGCGCCGCGAAACTTGAACGCCCCGATGCGCTGCAGGTTCTCCGCCTTGAGGTAGATCTGCGCACCGCACCGGTCGTTGAGTGTGGTGGAGGTGATGACGGGGGTGCGGTGGGCGACACCCTCGAGCTGGCGGGCTGCGTCGCGAACGTCGTCGAGAGTGATCATGTGTTCCAGCCTACGAGCGTGCGGGTTCAGGATGCCTCGCTCGGCTCCTGCGATCAGGTCGGCTCGACGGGCGCGAGGGTGGGCCGCTTCGGGAGCCGCCCGTCGCCGGACGACCGCCCGGTGAGGCGCCGCCCGATCCAGGGGAGCACGAAGTCGCGCCAGTAGACGAGGGTGCCGGGGCGCTTCAACTCGTCGGCGTCCTCACCCCAATCGGGCACCGCGACGCCGAGCCCGCGCAGCACGTTGCCCGCCACGCGGCGGTGGCCGAGGGGGCCCAGGTGCAGTTTGTCGACCGACCAGTAGCGCAGGTTCTCGAGCTCGGCATCCGACCAGTTGTCGACGAAGGTGACCCCCTGCTCGGGCAGGCGCTCACGCACGGCAACGGCGAGGGCGTCGCCCCGCTCGCGGATGCGGTCACCGAGGGGGCTGTGCCGGGTGGGGTTGCCGCCGCTGAGCAGCAGCACGTGGATGCCGTGCCCGAGGATCTCGTCGACGGCCTCACGGGTGCGGTCGGCGATCTGCTCGATCGTGACCTTGGGGCGCATGATGTCGTTGCCGCCGCCGTTGAAGCTGATCAGGTCTGGCTTCATGTCGATCGCGGGGCGAAGCTGCTCGTCGAAGATGGGGCCGAGCAGGCGACCCCGGATGGCGAGGTTCGCGTACGTGAACTCGGCATCGGCGCCGTCGCGTTCCCGGGCGGCGAGCGCGAGGCCGATGGCGACGAAGTCGGCCCATCCGCGCACGCTGCCATCGGGCTGTTCGTCGCCGACACCCTCTGTGAAGCTGTCTCCGATGGCGACGTAGCTGCGAAACTGCATGCCTTCAGTTCACCACAACCGCGTCCGATCTCGTTGCGAATCGCTACGCGTGGTCAGCGGTGCTTCAGGCCCCCAGAGTCGTCAGGATCAAGAGTCGCCGCCGCAGGGAACAACGGTCGAGGTTAGTACACCTAGGCACGCATTGCGCCCACGAGCACCTTGGCGAGTTCGGCGGGTCTCGTGAACTGGGGCCAGTGGCCGGTGCGTAGATCAATGAACTCGCGGTCCTTGATCGTGGCCAACTCGGCGACCCAGGGGTGGTCTTCGGCAAGGAGGTCGAGGAACGTGCTCGACGGCATCTCGCAGCAGATGAGCGTCACGGGCACCTCGTAGCGCCGCGGGTCTCTCAGCTGCTGCTTATCGCTGGCCACGCGAGCGGGCTGCGGAATCGCCACGCGGGCGAACTCGGCACGCAGCTCCTCGGTGAGGTCGACGAGGTCCTCGTCTTCGAAGACGCCCCACTCGGGCAGCGGGATCTCGCCGTTCACCACCGGCAACTCGTCGTTGATGACACCACCGTCACCGAGCGGGCCGCTGTCGACGTACACGACGCGAGCAATGGCATCCGGTCGAGCGTCGACGACGGCGTGCGCGATCGCGCCTCCCCCGCTGTGGCCCACAAGTACGACGCCGGCAGGCAGCGTGTCGACGACGGCGATGACCGCGTCGACGTGGTCGCGCAGGCCGATGCCTGAGCGGTCGGCATCCTGAGACTCCATGCCAGGGAGCGTGAGCGGGTAGACCGTGTGGCCCGCCTCCTCGAGCGGCCCCACCACAGGGTGCCACGAGGATGCGTCGAGCCAGAAACCTGGGATGAGGATGACGTCCATGCGGCGAGGATACGCCCTGCCGCTGACGATTGTTAAGGCCACGAGGCGTGTGTGCCTCAGCGACGCACGAGCAGGTAGGTCGAGCCGTCGAGGTTGTTGATCCACACCATGCGGTCCGCGCCCCACGCGGTCGCGTCCCAGCCCGGGTGCGAGGGCGGCGCGATCAGCGTTCCCTCGAGAGTGTGCGTCGTCGCGTTCTCCGCGTGATCGGTGATGCCCGGAACGTGCTGGCAGTAGATCAGCTGCCCGGGTGCGGGGAACACGTAGCGGATGTCGTTATCGAGAACTTCCCATCCGTCACCCGAGTCGAAGTGGGTGTGCTGCCAGGAGCCGATTAGCACCGTGGGGAGGTCGCCCTCCTGCCCCGCGGGCGGACGAGGGTCGGCGGTGACGGCCGGAATGTCCCACTCGCATGATGCGGCCTGCTCGGTCGGTTCCGCGGGCTCGGCCGGTTCATCGGACTCGACGGGGGCAGGGGCCGACTCGGTAGGCGCGGCGGGATCGACTGCGGGCTCGCCGGTGATGGGCGCGCTGATGCACCCGGTGAGCGTGAGAACAAGGGCGGTGCCGAGGGCGAGAGTCAGAGCGGCGTTGTTGAGGCGGTTCGTGCGTGTCATCTGGGTTCCGGTCGTTTCATGGCGTGGCCGTTGTTCTGTTGAAGGGCATCGTGTTTCCGGCATCGAACTCGAAGACGAGCGTGTCGTCGTCGCAGGTGAAGGGGAGACTGCCCTCCATCGTCTCACCCTCAACCGTGGGAACCTCGCCCGTGTACCCGTCGAACAGTTCGATCCGCGCCTCGGGGCCTCCCTCATCGATGAGGGTCGCGATTCCGCCGACGATCATCACTTCGTCGTGCACCACTCGCATTGTTTCGGCGACCCACAGGAAGTCGACCGTGGGGGGTGCGCCATAGTCGAGCACGAGACCGTAGTCTCCTGTTTCACCCGAGTTGGAGATATGGGTCACCGTCTGCCCTTCGGCGGTGGTCGTGAAGGTAAAGTCGTCGCGCCACGTGAAGAAACTCCCCTGATCGTCGAAGCGCATGTAGCTGCTGCCGCTGACCGCCATGTTCACCGGCACGCTCACGACGAGTGTGTTCATCCACGATTCGAACGCGGCGTTGTCGACCTGCCAGGTGCCGATGACGCACTGCTCCCGGGTGACCACGGGTGCGGCATCCGGGGTTGCGTCGACGGATGCCGACGGCTCGGTTCCCGGATCGGTCGGGTCGGCGCCGAGGGGCCCGGCCGAGCACGCGGTGACGAGCAGCGTTGTCGCCAACGCTGCGGTAAGGAGGATGGGGTTGGTGCGGGACACGAAGCAGTTCTCCATTCCGGTGCGCGCAAGCGGGTGCGGGCACAGTCCGTAGGACGATATCCGACTGTCTGTGACTCGTCTTAAAGCGTGTGGGGATCAGTCGGGCCCGTCGCCGCTTAGGCTGGGTGCGCGAAGGGAGCGTGATGTCGGCAGCACCGGGGAGAACCCCGAAGGGCGTCGCGAAGCGCGAGGCGATACTGGATGCTGCCCTCGAGGTGTTCGGCGAGGTGGGGCTGCACGGGGCGTCACTGCGTGAGATCGCGAGCCGGGTCGGGGTGAGCCACCAGTCGCTCATGCACTACTTCCCCACCAAGAACGCCCTGCTCATGGCGGTGCTGCGACGCCGCGACGAGCGCCTCCGCTCGCACTTCGACGACGAGGGGGGCATGTCGCTCACCGAGCTCGTCTCGCTCGCCGAAGACAACGTGCGCTCGCCGGGTGTCATCGAGCTCTACAACATGGCCTCCGCCGAAGCCACCAATCCGGAGCACCCCGCCCACGCCTACTACGCCGAGTTCTACGAGAGCATCATCGCCTCCCACGCCCGCTACTTGCAGCGCGCCCTCGAGCTCGGTGCCCTGCGCGAGGGGTGGTCGCCCGAGACCGTAGCCCGCGCGATCCTCGGGATGATGGATGGCCTGCAGCTGCAGTGGCTCTACGACCGCGATGACGTGCATGTGGCCGAGACCATGAAACTGCTGATCAGCGCCATCATTTCTGTGCCGCTGAGTGAACTGGACCTGTCAGAAAAATAAACTTGCCACTTGGCAAGAAATGTGCGCTATCCTGTCGCCATGACCATGAAGTCCTCCGCTCCCGCGCGCTCAGCGAAGAGCACGACAAAGACCCCCGAATCCACCGCTCCCCACTTCCCCGCGGGGCTCGCCGACGACGCCGTCGCACTCGCCCACACCTGGGCGAAGAAGGGCGCCACGGCTGGCTCGAGCGGCTCTGCCGCGCTCCTGGCCCAGGTGCTCAAAGACCAGAACGGCCTCGACTTCACCATCGGCTTCGTCGACCGCGTCATCCGCCCCGAAGACCTCCGCGTCGCCGCCCGCAACCTCGCGGATCTCGCCAAGCGCACCCCGAGCTTCCTGCCCTGGTACATGCGCGCTGCGATCCGTGTCGGAGGGTTCTTCGCGCCCGTTCTGCCGTGGCCCGTCGTCCCCATCGCCCGCGCGGTGCTGCGCCAGATGGTCGCTCACCTCATCGTCGATGCGCGGCCCGCCAAGCTGGGGCCGGCGATCGCCAGGCTGCGGAAGCCAGGCATCCGCCTCAACATCAACCTGCTCGGCGAGATCGTGCTCGGCAAGGCCGAAGCCGACCGTCGGCTGGATGGCACCAAGAAACTGCTCGCCCGCGATGACGTCGACTACGTGTCGATCAAGGTGTCGTCGATCGAGAGCCAGCTCAACATGTGGGCCTTCGATGAAACAGTCGAGCGCGTCACCCGGCGCCTCACCCCGCTCTACGAGTTCGCCGCGAACAGCCCCACCCCGAAGTTCATCAACATGGACATGGAGGAGTACCGCGACCTCGACCTCACCATCGCCGTGTTCGAGAGCATCCTCGACCAGCAGCAGCTGCTGAGCCTCGAAGCCGGCATCGTGCTGCAGGCCTACCTGCCGGATGCCCTCGACGCCTACCAGCGCATCGTCGCCTGGTCGACCGCGAGGGTCGCGCGCGGAGGGGCGCCGGTGAAGATTCGTCTTGTCAAGGGCGCCAACCTCGCCATGGAGCACGTCGAAGCTACCCTGCACGGGTGGGAGGAAGCGACCTGGCACTCCAAGCAGGCGACCGACACCCACTACAAGCGCGTGCTCGACTGGGCGCTCACCCCCGAGCACATGGCGGCGGTGCGCATCGGCGTCGCCGGCCACAACCTCTTCGATATCGCCTTCGCCCACCTGCTCGCCGAGGCGCGCGGGGTGAGCGACCACGTCGAGTTCGAGATGCTCCTCGGCATGGCAGAGGGCCAGGCGGATGCCGTGCGTGCCGACGTCGGCGGCCTCCTCCTCTACACCCCCGTGGTCATGCCGAAGGAGTTCGATGTCGCCATCGGCTACCTCATCCGACGACTCGAGGAGAACGCGAGCCAGGAGAACTTCATGTCGGCCGTCTTCGAGCTCGTCGACAACGAGCAGCTCTGGAACCGCGAACGCGACCGCTTCCTCGCCTCTCTCGCCGACGTCGATACGGTGGTGCCTCCTCGTAACCGTCAGCAGTCACGGCTCGCGGCAGTCGAGCCGTTCACAGGCGAATTCGCCAACACCCCCGACACCGACCCGGCCCTGCCCGCGAACCGCCGGTGGGGCGCCGCGATCATCGACCGGGTGGGCAGCAGCACGCTCGGCAACGACATCATCGCCGCGGCGGGAATCGAGACGGATGCCGAACTCGACACCGTGCTGCGCTCGGCCCTCGGCGCGGCCGACGGGTGGTCCGCGCTCGGCGGGTCCGGTCGTGCGACGATCCTGCGCAGGGCGGCAGACGAGCTGGAGTCGAGCCGGGGAGACCTCATCGAGGTGATGGGCTCCGAGACGGGCAAGACCATCGCCGAGGCCGACGTGGAGGTGAGTGAGGCGATCGATTTCGCCCGCTACTACGCGCACCTCGCCGAGGAGCTCGACCGTGTCGACGGTGCGAAGTTCGTGCCGAGCCAGCTCATCGTGGTCACTCCACCGTGGAACTTCCCGGTGGCGATCCCCGCCGGGTCGACCCTTGCCGCGCTCGCCTCGGGCGCATCCGTCATCATCAAACCTGCCCGGCAGGCGCAGCGCTCCGGCGCGGTCATGATCGACGCGCTCTGGCGGGCCGGGGTGCCGCGCGATGTGCTGCACCTCGTCGACCTCAAGAAGCGTGATCTCGGGCAGAAGCTCGTGGCGCACCCCGAGGTGGACCGCGTGATCCTCACCGGCGGGTATGAGACGGCGGAGATGTTCCGTTCGTGGCGCACCGATCTCGGTCTGCTCGCGGAGACGAGCGGTAAGAACGCGATCATCGTCACCCCCTCCGCTGACCTTGACCTCGCCGTGAACGATGTGGTGAAGAGCGCGTTCGGGCACGCCGGGCAGAAGTGCTCCGCGTCGAGCCTGGTGATTCTCGTGGGCTCGGTAGGAAAGTCGGACCGGTTCGAGCGCCAGCTGATTGACGCTGTGAAGACCCTGCGCGTGGGCTACCCGACGGACCCGACGACGCAGATGGGTCCGGTGATAGAGCCGGTGGGGGGCAAGCTCGAGCGCGGGCTCACCGAGCTCGCACCGGGGGAGAAGTGGCTGCTGAAGCCCGACCAGCTCGATGCGAGTGGCAAGCTGTGGTCGCCGGGTGTGCGCACGGGTGTCGCGCCGGGCAGCTACTTCCACCTGACGGAGTTCTTCGGCCCCATTCTCGGAATCATGCGAGCGGCGACCCTCGAGGAGGCGATCCGGCTGCAGAACCAGGTCGACTACGGGCTCACCGCGGGCCTGCACTCGCTTGACGCCGACGAGCTGCGGCTGTGGCTGTCGCGCGTGCAGGCGGGAAACCTGTATGTGAACCGCGGCATCACCGGTGCGATCGTGCGCCGCCAGCCCTTCGGTGGTTGGAAGCGCTCCGTCGTGGGCGCGACGGCGAAGGCGGGCGGCCCCAACTACCTCGTGCACCTGGGGTCGTGGAAGAAGGCGAAAGCGACCGCGAAGGCGGTGCTGTCGGATGCCGTGGCTGAGATCGTCGCCGCGGTCGGCAGCGAACTGGTCGAGCGGTCCGCTCGCAGCGACCAGTTCGAGTGGGAGCGCGAGTTCGGCGTCGCCAAGGACGTGTCGGCCTTGGGCGTCGAGCGGGACGTGT
>DAOMOV010000034.1:0-12619 GCA_035444505.1 Terrimesophilobacter sp. | reverse complement strand
TATCGCGAACGTGAGTATTCCGGCCGTGAGCAGCGTCGTGCGTTTCATGCCCCGAGCGTACAGTCAGCCTGCCGCGGCCTCAAGGATTCGTCCGATTCGGTTCGTCTGGCGGGTGGTGCTGTGTGTCTGCCTGAAGCACACGGGGCTGTCGGGTGTGTCGGTGGTGACGCGACCGAGTGGGCTGGTCCATTCGAGTTCGCCGGGTGTTTTTTGGCGCACTCTCCAGGGCGTGTGGTGTTTGAGGGTGTGGTGGTTTCGGCAGAGGCAGGCGAGGTTGCCGGCGTGGGTGGGCCCGCCGTGTTGTGCGTCGATGGTGTGGTCGATGTCGCAGCGGTGTGCCTGTCGGTTGCAGCTGGGAAACCGGCACCGTTTGTCACGGTATCGCAGGTATCGGCGAAGTTGTTCGCTGGGCCGGTACTGGTCGACGGCGAGAACCATGTGACTGACGGGGTGGGTGATGATGCGGGTCAGTGTGGGTGCTGCGGCGGCGAGCGCGGTGGCGGTGTCGAGGTCGACGGGTCCGCGACCGACAATGGTGGCGGGTTCGCTGTCGTGGCCAAGGAGGGTGAGGGCGGGTATGACGATGGATACGTCGGCGCGGATGCCGTTGGCTGCGCTGTGGGGTGCGTCGAGGCATCCGCTGGGCTGGCCGGTGAGGAGCAGTTCGGCGGCGAGGTCGGCGCGGAGCTGATCGAAGCTGCGCGGGTCGCCGGTGTGGCTGATGGTTTTGGCTTGCGCTGTGAGGCGGTCCCAGATGCCTTCGGCGAGGACGGTGGGGAGCAGGTGGGTGAGTTCGCTCATGCCGTCATCGAGTTCACGCATGCGGACGTGTCGCTGCTCGCGTGCGATCGTGTGGCGCTCCTGAAGGCTGGTAGCGCTGAGCCGCTCGCTGGTGAGTCGGGCGATTCGACCGAGGCGACCGGGGGTGAGGGTGATGGCGCGGTCGATGACGGCTGTTTCGTAGCGGGTGCGGGTTTCGGCATCCGCGATTCTGGTGCCGTGTTCGACGATGACGCGGGCGTGGCCGAGGCTGATGGCGTCCCTTTCGAGGGCATGGAGGGTCGCCTCGAATCGGGTGACGAGGGTGTTGGCTTCGTTCAGCCGCGCCTGCATGGTGCGGTCGGACACGTGGCTGGCGACGGCGAGCTCTGCGACGAGTGAGCGCCAGGCGTGGTCGGTCTCGGCGGCAGTCGCGTCGGAGGGCAGTTCGGCCCGGGCGAGCCTCCACAGTTCGGCGAGTTCGCGCTGCTCGCGTGCGGCGAGGGTGGCCATCTGCGCTCGGAGACCGACGATTCGCTCGACGCGGGCCGCGGGAGTGTTCTTCGCCGCTTCCTCCGCGAGCAAGCGCGTGATGGCGCGGTCGAGCGCGTCGGGGCCGGGATCGACCAGTTCGACGTTCTCCCGTGTTTCCATGCACTCAGTGAACACGGAACCACTGACATTGAACGCGTCATCGCTGGTTTCCCTGTGACGACGAGACTCTGCCGCCACACAGCGAGAGCGAGAACCGAGCCCATCGCCCGCGCTGATCACTAGGCTTTCCCGGTATGGATGCGCACCCACCGCGGTAGCTCGCTGTCGCTGATGTCGGCATCCTTCGTGAGGCCACCCTGGCGAACCTCAACTGGTCGGGGCCGCGGTTCACGATGGCGGACGTCGAGAGCCGCTCCGAGTTCGCCCACTACACGCGGTTGCGACCGGAACGGGGTGATTTCGGGTTCTGGTTCGCCGACGACACAGGCGGGTGGATGTCTGTGGTCTGGCTTCTGTTCTTGCCCGCGAGAGGCCCGGGATACGGTTTCGTACGCGATGGTGTGCCGGAACTGAGCGTGTGCACGAGAGCGGAGCACCGAGGGCGTGGTCTCGGTCGGGAGCTCATGACCCTTGCGCTCGGTGAGGCGCGGGGCCGCGGTGTAGGAGCGGTCTCTCTCAGCGCGGAGCCCGACAACCCCGCACTGCGTCTCTACGAGTCGTTGGGCTTCATGCCGGTGGCTGATGCTCCCGCGGGAACCATGATCGTTCACCTGTAGCTGGTGGGCGATACTGGGATCGAAACTGTATTAGCGTTACTGGCTTCTTTGCGATGATCCCGGTTGTTTCGGCCTGTTCTTGCTTTTATTCTCGTGCATCTGTTAGCGTCACTGTTGTACTCAAATGGACTCAAGTTGACAATAGATATTGCACGGTATTGCACGATGGGAGGGCAGCATGGCGACGAAACGGAAACGCCGTGAGTCCTTCGGCGCTGTGCGCAAGCTTCCCAGTGGCCGCTACCAGGCGTCCTACCTTGGACCTGATGGAAGCCGCTACACGGGGCCGCACACGTTCGATGCGATCGAGGATGCGCGCGGGTGGCTGGCTCGTCGTCGTGTAGAGATCGTCGATGAGGTGTGGACGCCTCACGGTGCGCGGGCTACGACGTCGGTGAAGTCTGGCGAGACGGAAACGTTCGCGGACTATGCCGACAGGTGGATCTCTACGCGAACGAACCGCAAGGGTGAGCATCTACGGCCGCGTACCGCTGCGGAGTACAGGCGGCTTGTTGCCGGCCCCTTGAGTGAGTTTGGTGACAAGCGGCTTTCGGGGATCTCTCCTGAGGATGTTCGCGGGTGGTACTCGGAGTTGATCGGTCGTGGGACGAAGACCCAGGCGGCTCGAGCCTATGAGCTGTTGAAGTCGATCCTGTCGACTGCGGTGTCTGATGGTCGCCTGAAGTCGAACCCGTGCCAGGTGCGGGGCGGGTCGTCTGCGTCGACGGGAAAGCCTGTTCTCCCCCCGACGGGTGCGGAGCTGCAGGTGATCATGGATTCGATCACCCCGAAGTATCGTGCAGCGGTTGTGTTGGCGGCGTGGGCTGGGGTTCGGTACGGGGAGTTGACTGAGTTGCGCCGGAAAGACCTTGAGCTGGTCAAGGAGAACGGCTCCCTGAGTGTGATTGCGGTGAACGTCTCAAGGGCTGTGACGCAGGTGACCGGGCAAGGCTATGTCGTTGGCCCTACGAAGTCTGAGGCTGGTGTGAGAACGATTGTGCTGCCGCCGCATGTGAACGATGTGATCGTGAAGCATCTGGATCAGTACGTGAGCCGGTTCCCTGAGTCGCTTCTGTTTCCGAACACTGATGGGTCTTCGCACTTGCCGCAGAGTTCGTTCTACAAGCACTGGGACCCTGCTAGGAGGGCTGCGAAGCGTTCCGATCTGCCGTGGCATGGTTTACGTCACTATGGGGCGACGCGGGCCGCGCTCGCGGGTGCAACGTTGAAGGAATTGCAGTCGAGGTTGGGTCATTCGACTGTGGCTGCAGCGATGCGGTACCAGCACACTGCTGGTCGCGATGAAGAACTTGCGAGGCGCATGTCAGACCTCGCGTAGAGACTTGCGGCAACTCCGCCGTAAGAAAGAGCCCCCGGAACTGGGCAAACAGTCCGAGGGCATGTTCATCACCTACTGAAAGGCAAGCAAATGAACACCACCAATGCTACCGACGAACGGATCATCATCCCGACCGTCACCGAAGAAGGCTTCGACCAATTCATGGGTGCCACCCTCGAGCGTCCGATCCCTGAAGACCTGCTTCGAGAAGCTCGCAAGTTGAATCGCGATCCGGTTCGATTCGAAGACGTGGAGTCGATCGTCTTCGAGGATGGATCCGCCACTTCTTGGCTCGCCGACGTGTCGAGGGGAGTGATGTTTCTCCGCTCGCCGGCGCCTTGCAGTGTGGCCAATTGCGAGGGGCACAGCGCAATAGACCTGGACAACGACAGCACTTGGGCGACCCTCAGTCACGAGGTCGCCACGCTCGAGATTCCCGGCCTGTCACAGCGCGACAGAGGATCGTTCTCGATCATCTTGCGCGAAGGTCAGAACGTGCTTTCCTACTACCTGGCACTCGAAGGCGAACTGCCGAGCAGCGACATCGGGCTACTCGAGTCGAACCTGCGAAACGCTGCTGATCGACTCGCGGAGTTCGCGCGATGAACAGCCCGACTCCGATCGCGTTTGTGCAGTTCCGCCCTGAGCTCACTCCAGGGCAGCCGTTCCGCGCACCGGCACAGTGGATCCTGCCGCATGCTGGCGACTTCTGGGGAACGCCCAAGCACATCATCGAGTCGATCGACCCCGAGTATGGCGACTGGGCATGCCTCGGCACCTATTCGATAGAGCCCGCGAACGAGCACTTGAAGAACCACTGGGTCTATCAAGCAATCCCCGGAGACACCTACGCGTGGCACGACGAGGACACCGACAGAACGATTTACCAGCGCTATCTCGGTGTCTATCGCCTCTGGGGGCTCAGCCCGAATAACTGGGCAACTGGCACGGTCAACTTCATGCCGCACGAAAAGGCAGCATGAGCGTCGCGACCCGGTGCAAGGGCAGTTGACTCCCTTCATCGAGCGCCCGCCGGTACGCAAGAACCCCAGAATCCGGTAAGGGACTGTCGGGGGTACGCGCAGAATGCGTACCCCCCGACATCCCGACACTTCAACACCCGATTGGAGAATCGAATGGCTAGGAACTCACGGGGAGCCGTGCTCGCAATCTGTGACCACTCCCCCCATCACGCACTCGCACGCCTAAAGATCAAGAACGGGGTTCTTGGGGTTGAATACTCAGTGTTAGTCGCCACGGTTCGCACGCGCGACGACGGCAAGCGTGTTCCGTCTCACGACACTCTCGTTTGGTCCTGGATATCGTTCACCGAGCTGGCCGACAGTGCCGCAATAACCGAGGTCCGATGCGCTGGTGGCAACAACTACCTGCTGACGCTCAGCGACGTGATCTCTGTGCACCAAGACGGCAAACCGCCGATAGTTCCCCACTTGTACTAGCGTGTCGTGTCGCGCGTGTCGACCTAGGGGCGCTAGAGTCGAGTTAATGCCACGTCGGCTGGGGCCGAGAAACTTCGCATCACCTTAGGCAAGTGAGGCACTCCATCTAAGGGGTACCTCTTGCCATCTTTACCTAAGACGTTGGCGACCATTCAGGAAGCAGCGTCGTACTTCCAAGTCACTGAGAAGACGATCCGACGCTGGATCAGTTCCGGTGTTATCTACGCCGAACGCATTGGTCCTCGACTGATCCGTGTCGACCTCGAGAGTATCGAGACACGACCACTGCAGGCACGGGTAAGTCATGAATGACGAAAGCCGCCCGAAGGCGGCTCCCGAGGTTCTAGCTGGCGGGCTGAACGATTCCAATTCTACTGGAGACGTTCCCCTCGCATGGGTTCGGCCCGCCGTGCTCACGTATGGGACCAGTGAGGCTGCAGCGGATCGGCAAACACCAGAGAAGAGATCCGCTGTCATGTCGGCGGTGATCAGTATCGTCGCTAGGTTCGGCCCCTGTAGCGATGAGGAGATCGCAGAACGCTACGAAGCGTGGAGGTTCCTCGACACCACCCTGACGGACGTGTCCGAGCAGTCCCTACGAACCCGCCGTGCAGAAGCGGTCCGCCAGTCACTCGTGAGGGATAGCGGCCGACGTGGGACGACCCGGCGAGGGTCATCGTGTGTGCTCTGGGGAGTCGTCGAGCAGGGGGTGCAAGACTTGCACGCCCCCTCTGGGCGGGGTGAGGCCGCGTGGGGAGCCAACTCGTGACCGCCGCGCTCGCTTGGGCGGGCAACCGTGCTCTGCACGGTGAGCCACTCAGTGACCGAGCGCACAGGTTGCTGATCCATATGGCGCACACGGCTCACGACAAGGGCAGTGACCGAGTTCAGGCCGGCCGCTACTTCGCCCGTTGGGAAGCGTCCGCGTTTGCGCTCGGGATCTTTGTGCCCGATGTCGGGGACGGGGACTCGAAACGGGTTCGAGCGAACGCCTATCAGCGTGTGAAGGACGTGCGCAAAGAGCTGACCGCCCTGGGGGCTATAAAGCCGACTGAGAGCAAGCCGCGACCTGGTCGAACTGCCGAGTATGCCCTCAACTTCGAGGCTGTGGATAACTCCGAAAAGGGGTATTGAGTGAATACCCCACTTGGTATCCCCTGCATACCCCAAATCGCTAGTTCAGGTATCCCACGGATACCAAGTGGGGTACCCCACGGATACCCCCAAGGAGTACATACAGGACTCCACTATTCAGGAACCGATGTAAGGAGCAAAAAATGAAGGGAATCAGAAGACAATGAAAATCCACGAAGCAGCAGCCGACGTCATGTTGGCGATCGGCGCTGACGATCACAAGAAAGTCATCGAAACACTCAAAGCGGTGGCAGCAGAGCCCGCAGGAACCTACATGCTGATCGTCACGCTGGCCAGTATCGGCATCGGGTTCGCTCAACAGCTCGCCGGCGAGGACTGGCGTGACCAGTTGAACTACACACTGCTCGACATGTCGACGGCGAACACCCCGATTCCCGATCTCGGGGAAAGAGACGATGATGCCACTGCCGAGTAAGGACCAGTACGACGACGCGGCCGCATGGCGGAAGTACGCGGGCGAGTTGCGCCAGAAAGTTGGCGAGCTAAATCGACAGATTCATGTGCTCGACGAGGAACACGCCGACCTTCAGCGACGACTCAACGCGCGACAACTCATCGACCCAGATTTGGAGGTGTTCTGATGCGACCGTGGTGGTGGCGCAAGCCCGACGAGGAAGAGCTTAAAGTTCTCGTGCTCGGCACCCCTGACGGCGGGAAGGTGTTGGTGACTATCCGCCGCGACGAGTTTGGGAACCCGACGCAGCAGCTGTGGGTTGCCGAGGAACATGCGCACAACTTCCGCAATGACCATTGGACGCGGGTATGACTTGACAGGTGTGCTAGACTCGCTTCAGCACGGGACGGCCCGCGAGGGTCAGAACTCAAGTCGAAGGTCAAGTTGTTGAAGCGCAACGAGGAACCAACGCCGAGGGGTTCGGAAACGTAAGTGCTAGCAGTTCAGGTGGACCCCTAGCGGCCAAGACGCAGAAGCGTCGAGGAGCCCGTGGATGCTCTCCCATCTACTCGCGACATCCCAGCACGGGTGAATGTTCCCGCACTCATGCACCGCATTCGATCCGAAGTGGACTATCGACATGAAAAGCATCAAAGAACAACACTCCGAGGTGTTCGGAGAACTCAAGACCCTTACCGACCGCATCAAGGCGCAGAAACGCCGCCCAAGCCAGGACGAGAGGGACCGGCTTGAGGGTCTGTCGATCAAGATGCAAGAACTTGATGACCAATTGAATCAAGCAAAGGCTTTCGATGAACTGCTCGAGGCGGTTGGCCGCACACCTGGTGACGGCGAAGTGCTCGACGGGCGCGGCGTCCTTCCG
Source organism: Terrimesophilobacter sp. (assembly GCA_035444505.1). Lineage (GTDB taxonomy): Bacteria > Actinomycetota > Actinomycetes > Actinomycetales > Microbacteriaceae > Terrimesophilobacter. Next base: position 5,358 of record DAOMOV010000034.1, on the reverse strand, counting down.
TTCGGTCGCGGCGCTAAAGCGCTCGCGTCATCGATTGAGCACCGCAGTAACTACACCTACGGGTCCAAAGCATTCGTCAACCCAGGTGCTGTGTCGGTCAATGTGCCGCTGCTGCCCGAGATCATCGAGGAAGGCAAGCCCGTCCCATCGCTAATCGATGTCATCCCCGCGTTCACGCGCTCGACACCGATCTACAAGTACCTACGGCAGACCATCCGCACGCTGCAGGCTGGCCCGCCGCACTCAGAGACTGGCGTCAAGCCGACCTCGATCGTCACGGTTGACGATGTCGACGGTGCACTCAAGGTCATCGCTACCGTCAGCGAACCCATCGACAAGTACCTGCTGGGAGACAACAGCACCCTGCAGCAGTTCCTCACCTCGCAGCTTCGCTACGCAGTGCAAGTGGCCCTAGAGGATCAGATCGTCAATGGAGCCGGCACCGGCGGAACCATCGAAGGCATCATGACGGTGTCTGGCACCCAGTCACAGTCGCTGGTCACCGACCACTTCGACACCACGAGGAAAGCGATCACCAAGCTCGAAGCCAAGGGCTACGACGCTGGGGTGTTCGCGATGTCACCCGACGACTGGGAAGAATTCGAGCTCGCCGTCGACCTCGAGGGCCGCTACTACCTTCCCGGGCAGGGCGCTCCGATCGACCGTGCCGCACAGCGGATCTGGGGCATTCCAGTGACGATAACCAACGCCCTCGACCCCGGTGAAGCGCTCCTCTGGGATCGCAGCGCCCTCGGGCTCTCCCACGACGGACGTCTCGACACCGAGTGGACGAACTCTCACGGCGAGGACTTCACCAAGAACCTCATCCGGTTCCGTGCCGAAGGCCGCTTCAATCTGGATGTGTTCCAGCCCGAAGCGATCGTCAAGATCGACCTGTCGAGCGGCAGCTAACGAGCCGGTGGCTGCCCGGCCCCTCCTGGTCGGGGAACCGGGCAGCCACCAACCCGCCAGGGGTAAGGGGTTCCAATCGCTAGCTGCCCCGAGCAGGGGAGGGTCCGCCGGCAATGAATCATCCCTCCCCTGCGCTTATTACCCACCCTGGGCAGTTTGGAGGCACTGATGAACCGCGAGGCACTTGAGGCCACCATCGAGGCTTGTGAGGCGTTACAGCGCCCGCAGAGTGCGGCTCTTGTGGCGTTGACTCGGTGGCTTGCTGCCGAGATGGATGCGAAGCCGAATGCGCGGTTGTCGCAGTGCTACTTGTCTGCGTTGAAGGACATCCATCGGGTGGTCGCTTCGGCCCCGGTGTCGAGAGGCTCTACGAAGGTCGCGATTATGCGGGAGCAGCGGGAGCAGCGGGAGCAGGCGATCAAGTTGCGGAGTGTGACCTGATGGAGCACGCGAAGTATCTCGCTGATGCGGCGTATGAGGCGTTCGAGATGGCGCAGGAGCAGTCGGGTGAGGTGAAAGCTCAGACCTTGGCTGAGGGGCAGTTGTTGGCGACGTTGGCGGTCTACAAGCGTCTGGATGAGGAGTTGTCACGTGGCTACAGGCGTTGAGTTGGCGACCGCTTGGGTGCGGTTGGTGCCCTCCATCGAGGGTGTTCAGGGTGTGGTCGCGAAGGAGCTGGGGCCGGCCGAAGCGGAGGCTGAGAAGTCTGGTCAGAAGGCGGGTGCCAAGTTTTCTACCGGGATGAAGGCTGCGATCACTCTTGCATCCGCTTTCGTCTTGAAGGAGATTGTTGGGCTGGGGACGGAGGCCATCGCTAGTCTCGCGAGGATCGAGCAGATCAACGCGGCGACAGCTCAGGCGATCGTCGCGACCGGTGGTGCTGCGAACGTTTCGGCCGATCATGTAGCGGCCCTCGCCGACAGCCTCGAAGCACTCACCGCTACCGAGTCCGAAACGGTGCAGATGGGCGCGAATACTCTGCTGACGTTCAAGAACATTGCGAACGCGGCCGGGGTCGGCAATGACATCTTCGATCAGACGATCAAGACACTGGTCGACATGTCCGCCGTGCAGGGCGACGTCGCAGGTAACTCGATCCTGTTGGGCAAAGCACTGAACGACCCGGTCGCGAATCTTGGAGCGTTGACTCGTGTCGGTGTGCAGTTCAGTGAAGAGCAGCGGAACATGATTGGCTCACTCATCGAGTCTGGGGAACTCATGGGTGCTCAGAAGTTGATCCTCGCGGAGCTGAACGGGCAGTTTGGTGGGCAAGGCGCTGCTAAAGCTGCCACCTATCAAGGCCAACTCGACCTGATGGAGCACTCATTCGGGACACTCACGGAGACGATCATGTCGGCGGTGATGCCGGCGCTACAGGAGACTGTGCGCATCGGCACGGACGTGATCAATTTCATCATCGAGAACGAGGCTGTGCTGACGGCGTTGACGATCGGTTTGGGCGCGCTGGTCGTCGCGGTGATCGCGGTGAATGTGGCGATGTGGGCGATGGCTGCGAACCCTGTGGTGTTGATGATCGGTGCCATCGTTCTGGGTGTCGGGCTGCTGATCGCGGCGATCATCCTGCTCGTCGAGAACTGGGATGTGGTCGTCGCGTGGCTGACGGACGTGTGGGGCGGGTTCGTCGACTGGATTGTTGGTGTCATCGACGGGTTCGCCAGCTGGTGGAACGGCATTTGGGGCGGCATTGGTTCGTTCCTCACAGACATGTGGGACGGGGTGGTCACGTGGGTGCAAGACCTCGTTATGGATCACGCGCGCTGGCTGTACGGGGTCATCACGGGTATCGCCGTCTGGTGGGACGACGTGTGGACGGGTATCTCTGACTTCTTCGGCGGGATCTGGGATGGCATCGTCGGGATCGTCAAGGGGGCGTGGAACGCCGTACTTGGGTGGATCGAGAGCGGTGTCAACGGTGCGATCAACCTGATCAACGGCATCCTGGGCGGGATCAATGCGGTCGGTGGGGTTCTCGGCATCGAGGTGGGGCTGATTCCCCGCGTGAACCTGCCGCGGTTGGCGGACGGCGGCACGATTCTCGGTTCGGGGTCGGTGCTTGTGGGTGAGGAAGGGCAGGAGATTCTGCACTTGCCTCGCGGGGCAGCGGTGGAGCCATTGGACTACGACCGCGACACGTCCCGGTTCGAGGCGGAGAAGCCGACCAAGATCGATGACGAATCGCTACAGAAGATGAGCCGCTACATAGCGTTTGAGATGGCACAACAGATGCGCAGTGGCGGTACAGTGCTCGCCTAACGCGTCAGACCATTTCGTTGGGGTCAACAATATGGTCAGGTGCCCGACGATCGGGCACGCACTCAGCGCGTGCCCCCAATTCGGGGGTATCTGCTCGGCGCTGACGATTCCGCTATTGCACGCATATTGCACGAGCACTCTCGGCAACGAACAAACCCCCGAAATCTCGGGGGTTTTCTGGTGGGCGATACTGGGATCGAACCAGTGACCTCTTCCGTGTCAGGGAAGCGCGCTACCGCTGCGCCAATCGCCCGTCACTGACCGGGGTCAGATCGGGTGGTGTTCGAGGTGGCGACGGGATTCGAACCCGTGTGTACGGCTTTGCAGGCCGCTGCCTCGCCTCTCGGCCACGCCACCAGGAGTGCGGCCCGTGGTGGGCCGTGAGGCTTACCTCGAGCGGATGACGAGATTCGAACTCGCGACCCTCACCTTGGCAAGGTGATGCGCTACCACTGCGCCACATCCGCGTGCACCGGTTTTTTGGTGCTTAGTGACTCTAACCGATGCGCGCACCCCGCGGCAATTCTGGATCGGTGTGTTACCGAACCTGTGGCAAGATTGTGGGGCACGGGCGATTGGCGCAGTTGGTAGCGCGCTTCCTTCACACGGAAGAGGTCATCAGTTCGAGTCTGGTATCGCCCACCACATTCATAGGCTGACAGTGACCTCGCGACCGCCTGTCGGCGCTCGCGCTGGTTCGAACCCGGTATCGCCCACCCAAAGTGTCTTGCGGGAACACGCGGCATCAGCAGATGTTGAGTGTTCCCGTTTGGTCTTCTTTCCTCCTGTCGCCTCGCTGACTTGCGAAGTTCAGAACCCAGTGGAGCGAGTTCGTCGCCGGGGTCGCGACCGTACTCGACAGGAAGGAACAGCAATGACAACCAAGACTGCGCTGAGCAGGACGGCCACGAGGTATCTGCAGGATCTGAAGCGCGGCCTCCTGGCTCAGGAGGTCGATCAGGCAACCGACGCGCTGCTCACCGACGTGCGCGAAGCGCTCCTCGACCTGAGCGACGCGGAGGCGGAGGAGCAGATCACCGAGCTCGGGCCCGCCGCAGACATCGCGCAGCGACGTGGATCGCCACCGCCGCGATTGTCGTGAACGCGCTCATCATGCTGGTTGCCCTGCCCATCATTGCGTCGTCTCCCACCGGGCCGACCGTCGTGCAGATCGACTGACATCGCTCGCCAGGGACGCAGTTCCATGTGCTGAATCGTGTGCTACCGACGCTGCTGGGTCGTGAATCGCGCCACAGTTTCGACGCTCACGGAAGTCGCGTCTCGCAGTGGCGCGATCTGCTCGGCCTCGGCCTGCAGCCGATTCCTGTCCCGATCCTTCAGCGCGCCGAACGTCGTGACCGTGATGGTCAGGTTCCGTCCGCTCTTGCGGGGACGCCAGAGACCGATGATCTTGCCGTCCGCGAGCACGGCACCGGGGTCGCCGGCAGGCTTCCACAGCTCCTTGTGGTGCTTCTTGTCGGCGATCGTCTCCCGGTCGCGCAGTTGCGTGTAGGGATCGCGTGGCGGCAGCAGACGCACGCCCTTGGGGGTGGGCGGCGATTGCAGCGCGGCGAGATCGTCCGTGAGAATCCAGGTTGCGCGGCCGAAGTCGACCTGCGTCAGCTCGTCTTCGATCAGACTCCACCAGGGGTGCGCGTCGCCGGCACGGACGCCGAGCCATGCGGCGAAATCCGCACGGGTGGAGGGTCCGTAACAGCGCAGATAGCGGCGCAGCAGCTCGGCGCGGGCAGTCTCCGCATCTGTGGCCGGGATCGGATCGCCCAGCCATTCATCGACCAGGACGAACGGGGCCTTGTTCTCTTCGCGCGGCGCGAAGCAGACCATGCCCTGCACGGTGAGGATGCGGAGGCAGAAGTGCACGACGGCCTCCCCGAGCGGCTGGCCGGCAGCGTACGGTCCTTCCCGCTCCCAGACCTCCTGCTGCTTCGTAGAGAGCTTTCCGGCGATCCGCTCGGCGACTTCCTTCCCGAGTTCGTCGATGGCCAGTCGCCGCCCGCTCAGGACATGGCGAACCTCGGCGCCGGTCAGCTCGACCGCCTTGCCGAGGCTGAGGCCGAGCTGGTCCACCGCCGGTCGCACACCGAGGATGAACTGCCGCATTCCCTCCTCGGTCGGCGGGAGCACGCCTGCGGTGAAGACAGGGGCGTCAGC
>DAOMOV010000033.1:0-12679 GCA_035444505.1 Terrimesophilobacter sp. | reverse complement strand
GTTCCATCGTCAACGGTTGTGGACTTAGACATTGGGTGCTGCGCCATTGAGAATTGCCTCACAGAAGCTCGGGAGTAGGTCGGGGTTGCTGGCCGCGGGGCACGGGTCGAAGGTGAAGACGACGAGGGTGCCGAGCACGATGAGGATCACCGTGGAGATCAGCAGCGCCCACTTGAGCACGGCGTTCACGGTCTTGTTGTGCACGTAGTCGTTGACGAGCGTGCGCATGCCGTTGGCGCCGTGGATGAGGGCGAGCCACAGCATGGCGACGTCCCACCACTGCCAGAACGGGTCGGTGAGTTTGCCGGCCACGAAGCCGAAGTTGAGGGCGTGGATGCCGTCACCGACCATGAGGTTGGTGAAGAGGTGGCCGAAGATGAGCACGACGAGGATGACGCCGCTGACGCGCATGTAGATCCACCCCCATTTCTCCCAGTTGATGCCGCGGGAGCGTTTCGGGTTGCGGGTGTAGTTGACGATTTCTGTGGTCATGGTTCAGGCACCTCCGAAGACGTTCATGAGGTGGCGGGGGGTGAAGCCGATCATGAGGACGAGCCACAGGGCGATCACGATCCAGAACAGGAGCCGCTGGTGTTTGGTGCCCCACGCCCAGAAGTCGATGAGGATGATGCGGATGCCGTTGAGCGCGTGGAGCCCAACGGCTCCGACGAGTCCTACTTCGCCGATTCCCATGATCGGGTTCTTGTAGGAGTCGATGACGACGTTGTACGCCTCGGGGCTCACGCGGATGAGTGCCGTGTCGAGCACGTGCACGAGGAGGAAGAAGAAGATTGCGACGCCGGTGATGCGGTGCAGCACCCACGACCACATGCCGCCGATGTCGCCACGGTAGAGGGTGCCAGCGGGAGCTTTGACTTGCCGACGGTCGTTTCGTTGTTCGGCAACGTCGGTGCTTGCCGGTGGTGTCTCGGGCACGAATACTCCTCTTGCGGATTCGAATCCCCGTGCCGGGGCGCTGCGCCGCGGGTGGCGGCGGCCGTCTCCATACTATTCCCGCAATTGGTTGAGGGTGGGCGCGCTGGCCCGGGAGAAGTGCTGAGCGCACTGGGTGCGCTGGGTGCTTCGGTTTACAGTGTTGCAATGGCCGCTTCGAATGGTGCGACGGATTCGCTGTACAGTGTGATTCCCGCCGGAGGCATCGGCTCACGGCTGTGGCCGCTGTCGCGGGCGGATGCGCCGAAGTTTCTGCACGATCTGACGGGCTCTGGCAAGACGCTGCTACGGGAGACCTTCGATCGGCTCACCCCCATTTCTGGGGTGGACCGCATCATGGTGGTCACGGGTCGGTCGCACCGCGGTGCCGTCGAAGAGCAGCTTCCGGAACTGGGCGAGCACAACATTGTGATCGAGAACGAGCCGAGGGACTCGTCGGCGGCGATCGGCCTTGCTGCCGCGATTCTGCGGCGGCGCGACCCCGACGTCATCATTGGGTCCTTCGCGGCCGACCACGTCATCCGGGACTCCCGCGGCTTCGCGCGTTCGGTGGCGGAAGCGGTGCACGCTGCCCGTGCGGGCTACATCACGACGATCGGGATCACCCCGACGGAGCCCGCGGTCGGTTTCGGGTACATCCACTGCAACTCGCCCCTCGGCATTGAAGGCGCACCGAACGCTCTGGGAGTGACGGCGTTCACCGAGAAGCCTGACCTTCCGCTTGCAAAGAAGTATGTCGCTGACGGTGATCACGTGTGGAACGCGGGCATGTTCATCGCCCGAGCCGACGTGCTGCTGGAAGAGTTGATGAAGTCGAACCCCGACCTCGTGGAGGGTCTCGAGGAGATCGCCGCCGTGTGGGACACTCCCGAGCGTGCCTCGGTGGTCGACCGGGTGTGGCCCACTCTGACGCGGATCGCCATCGACTACTCCGTCGCCGAACCCGCCGCGGCGGCTGGGCGCCTCGCGGTGGTGCCGGGCGACTTCGATTGGGACGACGTGGGTGACTTCGCCGCGGTCGGCAAACTCCACCGCGGCACGGGCAGCACGAATCTCGCCATCCTCGGCGAAGACGCCCGCGTGCTCGCCGACGCATCGAGTGGCATCGTCGTCAGTCAGTCCAAGCGGCTCATCTCACTCATCGGCGTCACCGATATCGTCGTCATCGACACACCGGATGCGCTGCTCGTGACGACGACGGAGAACGCTCAGCGGGTCAAGCAGGTGGTCGACAACCTGAAGGTTTCAGGGAGGGATGACATCCTGTGAAAGCGCGCATTTGAGCGGATTTGACGCTTAAGTAACCTTTGAGTCTCACCAGCCCGGGAGAATAGCAAGCCGAGCGGTAACGTTCGGTAACCTGTACCACAACGCCCCGGCACCAGTCCGGGCAGCACCCAGGAGGACATCTTGAGAATCACCTCGCGCAAGACCGCGCTCAGCGGCCTCGCAGTTCTCGGCACGAGCGCTCTGCTCCTTGCCGGCTGCGCAGCAGCACCCACCGACCCGTCTGACCCCGGTACTGACCCCGGCGCGACTGACTTCAAGCCGTGCATGGTCTCCGACTCGGGCGGCTTCGACGACAAGTCGTTCAACCAGCTCGGCAAGGAAGGCCTCGACAAGGCGTCGGCCGCCCTCGGTGTGACCGGCAACGCTGTCGAGTCGCAGGCTGAGACCGACTACCCGTCGAACATCAACGGCCTCGTCGACGACGGCTGCAACATCATCGTCACGGTCGGCTTCCTGCTTGCCGCGGCGACCGACACCGCCGCACAGGCCAACCCCGACGTGAACTTCGCCATCATCGACGACTCGTCGATCGACCTCGCGAACGTCAAGCCCATTGTGTTCGACACTGCGCAGGCCGCGTTCCTCGCCGGCTACGCCGCGGCGAGCTACACGAAGACCGGCATCGTCGGCACCTTCGGTGGCATCCCGATCCCGCCCGTGACCATCTTCATGGACGGCTTCTACGAGGGTGTCATGCACTACAACGAGGTCAAGGGCACGAGCGTCCAGGTTCTCGGTTGGGACATCGCCAAGCAGGACGAGGGTGCCTTCACGGGTGGCTTCGAGGCGAACGACACCGCCAAGTCGACCGCGCAGAACCTGATCGACCAGAACGCTGACGTGATCCTTCCCGTCGGTGGCCCGATCTTCCTCAGCGCTGGCGAGGCGATCCGCGACTCCGGCAAGGACATCGCCCTGATCGGTGTTGACGCCGACGTCTACGTGACGAGCCCCGACCTGTCGGACCTCTTCCTCACGTCGATCATGAAGGGCATCGCGGTTGGTGTGGATGAGGTCGTCACGACGGCCGCTGCAGGCAACTTCGACAACAGCCCGTTCGTGGGAACCCTGGAGAACGGTGGTGTCGGCATCGCTGACTTCCACGACTTCGCCTCCAAGGTCGACCCGGGTCTGCAGGCTGAGCTCGACGCGCTGAAGGCTGAGATCATCAGCGGCGCGATCACGCTCAACTCGCCGTCGTCGCCCCGGTAACACCGGCACCATCTAACGGGCTCGGGGAGGCCAGCGACGCTGGCCTCCCCGTTCTCGTCACCGCGCGCTGGAGCTAGGAGCAGAGGTCATTTCTGACCTCTGCCGCGACGCCAGCGCCGATGCCCGTCCCGCGCGCTGGAGCATAGAGCGAAGGCCATTTCTGGCCTTCGCCGCGACGCCAGCGCCGATGCCCGTCCCGGGCATCGGTAGACTTCGCAAAACACATTTACGAACCAATCACCAGAGGAACGATCGGCAATGAAGCTGGAACTGCGCGGCATCACGAAGCGATTCGGTCAGCTCGTCGCGAATGACCACATCGACCTCGTGGCGGAGGCGGGGGAGATCCACTGCCTTCTCGGTGAGAACGGTGCTGGCAAGTCGACCCTCATGAATGTGCTCTACGGCCTGTACAAGGCGGATGAGGGCGAGATACTTCTCGACGGTGAGGTGCAGCACTTCGCGGGCCCCGGCGACGCCATGGCGGCCGGTATCGGCATGGTGCATCAGCACTTCATGCTCATCCCCGTGTTCACGGTCGCCGAGAACGTGATGCTCGGCCACGAGCCCGCGAGCTTCGGCGGGGTGCTCGACTTCGAGAGCGCTCGCGCGAAGGTCAAGGAGATCTCGGACCGGTTCGGGTTCGACATCGACCCCGATTCGCTCGTCGAGGATCTCCCCGTGGGCGTGCAGCAGCGCGTGGAGATCATCAAGGCGCTGTCGCGTGACGCGAAGGTTCTCGTCTTCGATGAGCCGACCGCGGTACTCACGCCGCAAGAGACTGATGAGCTCATGGCGATCATGCAGCAGCTCAAGGAATCGGGCACGTCGATCGTGTTCATCACGCATAAGCTTCGCGAGGTTCGCGCGGTTGCCGACAAGATCACCGTCATCCGACTGGGCAAGGTCGTGGGTGAGGCGAGCCCCACGGCGAGCAACACCGAACTGGCCTCGATGATGGTGGGTCGCGCCGTCGAACTCATGATCGATAAAGGCCCCGCGAACCCGGGTGATCCCTCGCTGGTCATTGACGACCTCGCCGTGATCGATCCCGTGGGCAACATCGTCGTTGATCACATCACCTTCGACGTCAAGGCGGGCGAGATCGTCTGCATCGCGGGCGTGCAGGGCAACGGTCAGACCGAACTCGTCGAAGCGATCATGGGCCTCCAGGCGCACACGCGAGGCGACATCACGCTCAATGGCGTCTCCCTCATCAAGAAGAGTGTGCGGGAGATCCTCGATGAGGGCGTGGGGTTTGTTCCTGAGGATCGCAGCAGTGACGGTCTCATCAAGGCATTCACGATCGCTGAGAACCTCATGCTCGACCGCTCCGATAGCGAGCCGTTCGTCAAGTACGGCACGATTCAACTGGAGACACTCGCAGACTTTGCGCTCGAGAAATTCGATGAGTTCGACATCCGCGCTCAAGGGATCGGCACGATAGCGGGCAACCTCTCCGGCGGAAACCAGCAGAAGGTTGTGCTCGCGCGCGAACTGAGCCGGGAGTTGAGCCTTCTCGTTGCCGCCCAACCGACCCGCGGTCTCGACGTGGGCTCGGTCGAATTCGTGCACACGAGAATCGTTGAGGCGAGGGATGCTGGGGTTCCCGTGCTCGTCGTCTCCACCGAACTCGACGAGGTGGCCGCGCTCGCGGACCGCATCGTCGTCATGTACCGAGGAGGAATCGTGGGGATCGTTCCCGGCGACACACCGAGAGACGTTCTCGGACTCATGATGGCGGGCGAGCCCGCACCGGCGGGAGCGGCAGCATGAGCGATCAGCACCAGCAGGGGCCCGGCGACGAGCTTGTCACGACGGTTCCGGATGACGAGATCCAGGAACCGTCGCGGTGGAACGTAGCCCTCAAGGAGATCCTCGGTGGCAGCATCATGCTCTCCGTGTTCTCCGTGCTTCTCGCCCTCATCATCGGTGGCTTTCTCATCGCGGTGACCGACCCAAAGGTGCACGCGGCATCCGGCTACTTCTTCGCGCGACCCCTCGACACGCTGGCGGCGATCTGGGACTCCGTCGCAGGTGCGTACTGGGCGCTCTTCCAGGGCTCCATCTACAACTTCCGCAGGCCCGACTTCCTCAACGGAATCAAGCCGCTGTTCGACACCCTCAACTTCGCCACACCCCTCATCGCCGCGGGCCTCGGTGTCGCTCTCGGGTTCCGCGCAGGCATGTTCAACATCGGTGGCCGCGGTCAGATGCTCTTCGGTGCCGCTGCCGCCGGGTGGGTGGGTTTCGCATTCGACCTGCCGTTCGGAATCCACCTCGCCCTTGCCCTCCTCGCAGGTATCTCGGCGGGTGCCCTGTGGGCCGCTGTGGCGGGCTACCTCAAGGCGAGAACGGGAGCCAACGAGGTCATCACGACCATCATGCTCAACTACATCGCCTACTACTTCGTGTACTGGCTGCTGAGCACCCCCGGTCTGCTGCAGGCTCCCGGTTCGAACAACCCGAAGACTCCGGGCATGAAGGAGTCCGCTGTTCTTCCCCTGCTTCTGGGCGAGCGCTACTCCCTGCACTTCGGGTTCATTCTCGTGATCGCTGCGACGATCTTCGTGTGGTGGCTGCTCAACCGATCCTCGCTCGGGTTCAAGTTCCGTGCCGTCGGTGAGAACCCGCACGCGGCGAAGGTTGCGGGCATCAACGTCAACCGCATGTACGTGTACGTGATGCTCGTCGGTGGTGCCCTGGTCGGCATGGCCGGTGTCTTCCAGGTGCTGGGCACGGTCACGACCGGCTTCAGCGCGGGGATTGACGCCGGGATCGGCTTCGACGCCATCACGGTGGCGCTCCTTGGTCGCTCCCGAGCGTGGGGAGTGTTCGCGGCAGGAATCCTGTTCGGCGCGTTCAAGGCGGGCGGTTTCGCCATGCAGGTGTCGCAGGGCATCCCGATCGACATCGTTCTTGTCGTGCAGTCGATGATCGTGCTGTTCATTGCGGCACCGCCACTCGTGCGGGCGATCTTCAGGCTGCCCAAGCCGAACCCGCTCGCACTCGCGCGAAACGAGAAGCTCAACGGCAAGAAAGCGGTGGTGACCAAGTGAGCGTCGCATCCCACACCCCTTCAGCTGCACCTATCGTCTTCGAGAAGGCGGAGCTGCGCAGCTGGAAAGCCCCCATTGCGCTGGGCGTCTTCGCTCTCATCGCCGTGCTCGTGTTCGGCATTCTCGGCCGCCCAGGAACCAGTCAGTTCGGCATCTCCACCGGCAGTGATTTCTTCCAGATTCCGGATGCGCACCTCCCGACGACACCGACCGGTTGGGTGCTCTCCCTCGTGCTCGCCGCACTCGCGGCGTACAGCTTCTGGCGAGTGCACACGCACCGCAAGGTTCCCCTATGGCTCATGGTCACGTTCGCCGGTGTGTTCCTGTTCGCGTTCCTCACCTGGGTGTCCGCGGGCGCATACATCCCCCTGCCCGGGCTGCTGATCGGCGCAGTGGGGCTCAGCGTGCCCCTCATCTTCGGTGCCATGTCGGGGGTGATCTCGGAGCGCAGCGGTGTCATCAACATCGCCATTGAGGGACAGTTGCTCGGCGGCGCGTTCGTCTCGGCGATGGTGGCGACCCTCACCGGTTCGCCCTGGGTGGGTCTCCTCGCCGCGATGGTCGCGGGTGTACTCGTCTCGTTCGTGCTCGCCGCTTTCGCCATCAAGTACTTCGTCGACCAGATCATTGTCGGCGTCGTGCTCAACGTGCTCGTCACAGGCCTCACGGGCTTTCTCTACTCCAAGGTGATGACGGCGAATCCTGCGACGCTCAACTCCCCGCCACGGTTCGAGCGCATCGGAATCCCCGTGCTCGAGCAGATCCCGATCATCGGCCCGGTGCTGTTCAACCAGACAATCATCGTCTACGTCATGTACATCACAGTCGCCCTGGTCGCTTTCGCGCTGTACCGAACCCGTTGGGGACTGCGCACCCGTGCGGTCGGTGAGCACCCCACCGCGGCAGACACGGTCGGCATCAAGGTCAACCTCACGCGGTTCATCAACGTGTCGATCGGCGGTGCGATCGCCGGCTTTGGTGGTGCATACTTCACGCTCGGCTCGGTCGGCTCCTTCACGAAGGAGATGACCGCGGGGGCGGGCTTCATCGCTCTCGCCGCCGTCATCTTCGGCCGCTGGGACCCGATTCGCGCGATGCTCGCCGGCCTGCTCTTCGGCTTCGCCACGAACCTGCAGAGCGTTCTCGGCATCATCGGCTCACCCGTGCCGAGCCAGTTCATGCTCATGCTCCCGTACATCGTCACGATCTTCGCGGTTGCGGGTCTCGTCGGCCAGTCGCGTGCGCCGGCAGCTGACGGCAAGCCGTACATGAAGTTCTGACATCGCCGTGAACAGTGAGCCAGGCGTGGACGCGCCGCGGCCGATCGTGCGTGGCAAGGGGCTGTGGGCGGCGGTGGCAGTCGTGCTCGTCGCCCTCAACCTGCGCCCGACGATTGTCGCGGTGTCGCCGCTGTTGGATGAGATCAGCGCCGACCTTGAACTGACATCGTTCACGGCGGGCATGCTCATGACGCTGCCGGTGCTGTGTTTCGGCGCTCTTGGGCCTCTCGCGCCCGTGTTCGCTCGACGCTTCGGGCTCGAGCGCTCGCTCGGACTCGTGCTGGTGCTCATCATCGTCGGCAGTGCTGTGCGTCTGCATCCGTCGGTCTTCGGCCTGTTCCTGGGCACGTTCTTCGTGGGGGCGGGCATCGCGCTCGGCAACATTCTGCTGCCGGCTCTCATCAAGCGTGATTTCCCTGACCGTGTGGGGCTCATGTCGGGTCTCTTCTCGATGGCGCTCACGGGTGGAGCGACGCTCGCCGCCGGGGTCACGCTGCCGGTCGCTCAGAGCGCTGGCCTCGACTGGAGTGTGACGCTCGCGCTGTGGGGAGTGTTCGCTCTTGTCGCTCTTGTGTGCTGGGTGCCGTACATCCGCTCGGCGCTCGGCAGCGCGCTGGTGCGCCGCGGGACGGATGGGTCCTTGGCGCGTGACCGTGTGGCGTGGTGGGTGACGGCGATGTTCGGCCTGCAGTCGCTCAATTTCTACTCGATGACGGCGTGGCTGCCGACGATGCTGATCGCTGCGGGGAGCGACGCGGTGTTTGCGGGACTCATGCTGTCGCTCGTTAACTTCGCGAGCATCCCGGCGGCGACGTTTGCTCCGATGCTCGCGGGCCGACTCCGCAGCCAGGCGTGGATGGGCGTTGTGATCGGGGTGCCGTATGTCATCGCCCATGTCGGGCTGATCTGGTGGACGCTGGACTTTCCGGCTCTGTGGGCGATTCTGCTGGGCATCGGCCAGGGTGCGACGATCAGTCTCGCGCTGACGCTCATCGTGCTTCGCTCTCCCACGGCGGATGTTGCGACGACACTCTCTGGCATGGCGCAGAGCTGGGGCTACCTGTTTGCGGCGGCTGGCCCGCTGACGCTGGGTCTGCTCAATGACCTCACCGGCAGCTGGGTGATTCCTCTGCTGGTGCTTCTGGTGCTCGTGGTGCCGCAGACGTGGACGAGTTATCTTGCGGGGCTGCCGCGCATGGTGAGGCCCTCTTCCCGGTTAGATTGAGGGTGACGGCGTGGTCGCCGACGGTGAAGGAGAGAGCACGATGGACATCGATTGGGCAGCGCTGCGTGAGGCGGCGAATGCGGCGAAGCTGAACGCGTACATCCCGTACTCGAATTTCCCTGTGGGTGCGGCCGCGCTCGTAGATGACGGTCGCATCATCTCGGGGTGCAATGTCGAGAACGCGTCTTATGGTGTGGGGCTGTGCGCGGAGTGCGCTCTCGTGTCGAGTCTGCACATGACGGGTGGCGGCAAGCTTGTGGCGTTCACGTGCGTCGACGGCAAGGGCAACGTTCTCATGCCGTGTGGTCGCTGTCGGCAGCTGCTGTTCGAGCATTCGGCTCCGGGCATGGTTCTGGAGACGGTGTCGGGCTTCAAGACGATCGACGAGGTGCTTCCGGATGCGTTTGGGCCTCGAACCCTGGAGGAGTACTCGGCATGACTCTTGAAGCATTTGACGCAGTGGACCTCATCCGCGCGAAGAGGGATAAGGGCACGCTCAGCACCGAGCAGATCAACTGGCTGGTGGACGCCTACACTCGTGGCTTCGTGGGGGACGAGCAGATGGCCTCCCTGGCGATGGCGATTCTGCTGAACGGGATGTCACGGGAGGAGATTCGTGACCTGACGCTGGCGATGATCGCGAGTGGGGAGACGATGAATCTGGGCGGCCTGTCGAAGCCGACGGCGGACAAGCACTCGACGGGCGGGGTGGGCGACAAGATCACGCTGCCGCTGGCGCCGCTCGTGGCGGTGTTCGGGGTGGCGGTTCCGCAGCTGTCGGGTCGTGGTCTTGGGCACACCGGGGGCACTCTCGACAAGATGGAGTCGATTCCGGGGTGGCGTGCGGACCTGTCGAATGAGGAGCTGGAGCGGCAGCTGGAGTCGGTGGGTGCGGTGATCTGCGCTGCGGGTGCGGGTCTGGCACCGGCTGATAAGAAGCTGTACGCACTGCGGGACATCACGGGCACGGTGGAGTCGATTCCGCTGATCGCGTCGTCGATCATGAGCAAGAAGATCGCGGAGGGCACGGGTGCCCTCGTGCTCGATGTGAAGTTCGGTTCGGGCGCGTTCATGAAGAGCATTGACCAGTCGCGTGAACTCGCGCAGACGATGGTGCGACTGGGCACGGATGCCGGGGTGACGACGACGGCGCTCGTCACCAATATGAACGTGCCGCTGGGTCTCGCGATCGGCAACGCGAATGAGGTG
This sequence comes from Terrimesophilobacter sp., assembly GCA_035444505.1. GTDB lineage: Bacteria > Actinomycetota > Actinomycetes > Actinomycetales > Microbacteriaceae > Terrimesophilobacter. Next base: position 2,450 of record DAOMOV010000033.1, on the reverse strand, counting down.
CGGGAGTCGGTCGAGGATCTCGCGGGCGGGGGACCGGCTGATGTGGTGGAGCTGACCCTGGCCCTGGCGCGGGAGATGCTCGCGTCGGCGGGTCAGCGCGATGCCGATGTCGCGGCGGCTCTGAAGGATGGCCGCGCGATGGATGTGTGGCGTGCGATGGTCGCGGCGCAGGACGGTGATCCGGATGCTGCGCTACCGGTCGCGAAGGAGTCGGAGGTGGTCGCGGCGGATCGCGATGGCGTGCTGGTGGAGCAGCAGGCGCTGGCGTTCGGTGTTGCGGCGTGGCGTCTGGGTGCGGGTCGCGCGCGCAAGGAGGATCCGGTGCAGCACGCGGCAGGTATCGACCTGCACGCGAAGCCGGGCGACACCGTGAAGAAGGGTGCGCCGCTGTTCACGCTGCACGCGGATGAGCCGACACGCTTTGCGCGTGCACTCGAGGCGCTCGAAGGTGCCTACCGAATCGGCGATGAGGGTGAGGAGGTGCTCGACGGCGGCCCGCTCATCCAGGACCGAATCACGGGTTAGTCACGTGAGAGACCGCGCTTAGAGTCGCTCGATGATGGTGGCGTTGGCCATGCCTCCGCCCTCGCACATGGTCTGCAGGCCGTAGCGTCCGCCGGTGGCCTCGAGGTAGCTGAGCAGTGTGCCGAGCAGGCGGGTTCCTGATGACCCGAGCGCGTGGCCAAGCGCGATCGCCCCGCCGAAGGGGTTGAGCTTGGCGGGGTCGGCATCGAACTCGTGCGCCCAGGCGAGAGGCACCGACGCGAAAGCCTCGTTCACCTCGTAGGCGTCGAGGTCGCCGAACGACAGGCCCGACCGCGCGAGAATCTTCTGCGTCGCCGGGATGGGTCCCGTGAGCATCACGAGCGGGTCGTCGCCGACGACGGAGAACGCATGAAAGCGTGCCCGGGGGGTGAGGCCGAGCCGGTTCGCAGTCTGCTCGCTCATGATGAGGGCCGCGGATGCGCCATCGGTGAGCGGCGACGAGTTGCCGGGCGTGATCATCCAGTCCAGTTTGGGGAACCGTTCGCGCAGTGCGTCGGTGGCAAAGGCCGGCTGCAGGCCAGCCAGCCCCTCGGCGGTGGTTGATGGACGCACGGTCTCGTCCGCGTCGACCGTGACGGTCGAGCCGTCAGACGCGGGGCCGACCCCGGTCAGCAGCTCCCGCGCGAATGCACCCGTCGCACCTGCCTCTGCGGCGCGACGGTGTGACTCGGCGGAGAACGCATCCAGCTCCTCACGCGTGAAGCCCCACTTGTGGGCGACGAGTTCCGCCGAAACCCCCTGGTGCACGAGGTCGTCGGGGATGTGCTCGCGAAGACGTGAGCCGAACGGTGAACCGCCAGCCTGGGCGGTGCCGAGCGGCACCCGGCTCATCGACTCCACACCGCCCGCGATGACGATGTCGTACTGGCCCGCCATCACACCCTGTGCGGCAAATGTCGCAGCCTGCTGGCTCGACCCGCACTGCCGGTCGATCGTCGCCGCAGGCACGATCGGGTCGAATCCCGCCGAGAGCACCGCGCTGCGGGCGATATTGGTACTCTGCTCACCGACCTGGCTGACGCATCCGATGAGCACGTCGTCGATCTGAGCCGATTCGAGACCGTTGCGCTCGAGCACCGATTCGAGCACACCAGCCATGAGGTCAACCGGGTGAATGCCTGACAGCGCACCCCCCGGCTTGCCGCGACCGGATGCGGTGCGAATGACATCGACGATGACTGCGGTGTTCATGATGCTCCTGTTGTTGTGGGGGTTGACTACTGCGGTGCCATGCGCAGTGCGCCATCCATGCGGATGGTTTCACCATTGAGGTAGTCGTGCTCGGCGATCATGATGACCAGTTGGGCGTACTCGTCGGGCCGTCCCAGCCGATGCGGGAACGGAACACCCGCGGCCTAGGCTTTCGGCCACCTCGGGCCCGAGCTTCGCGAGCAGGGGAGTGTCGATGATGCCCGGTGCGATCGTGTTCACGCGGATGCCATTGCGGGCGAGGTCCCGCGCCGCTGGCACTGTCATCCCCACGACCCCACCCTTCGACGCGGAGTACGCGATTTGGCCGATCTGTCCCTCGAACGCGGCAACCGACGCCGTGTTGATGATGACACCGCGCTGCCCGTGCGTATCCGCCGTTTGCTCCGCGATCACCGCAGCGGACTGGTTGAGCACATTGAACGTGCCCACGAGGTTAACCTCCACCGTTCGCCGGAACACATCGAGCGGATGGCTGCCCTTCGATGACAGGATGCGCTGGGCGGGTGCGATACCGGCACAGTTGACGACAAGACGCAGCGGTGCATCCGCGTGATCGATCGTGACGAGCGCCTCGGCGACATCGCTCTCGCTCGTGACGTCGACCGCGACCAGCGTCACTCCAGCGACGGGTGTCGCTCCCTCGATCGAGCCCTGCAGATCGAGGCCAAGAACGCGGCATCCGCGTTCAACGA
>DAOMOV010000032.1:5687-13289 GCA_035444505.1 Terrimesophilobacter sp. | reverse complement strand
CCGCGCCCGAGAACCACTACGCGCCCGACAGCCATGCACGCAAGCGGGACTCCACCGAATCCACCTCCGCGAGATCAACCCGCTCATCATCCGCGTGCGCGAGCAGAGGATCACCCGGACCAAAATTCACCGCCGGAATGCCCAGAGCCGAAAACCTCGCCACATCCGTCCAGCCGTACTTCGGCCGCGCCTCAGCACCCACATCCGCCAGGAACCGCCGAACCGCAGGGTGATCGAGTCCCGGTCGCGCCCCCACCGCCACATCAAGCAGCGTCACCGGCAACGGTGCAAACACCTCCTCGACGTGAGCGAGAGCCGCCTCCGCATCCTTCGACGGAGCGAACCGGTAATTGACCGTCACCGTGCAGGCATCCGGAATCACATTGCCCGCGACCCCACCGCTGATCGCCACCGCGTTCAGACCCTCGCGGTAGACGAGACCATCAACCTCGACCTCGACCGCCACATAATCTGCCAGCGTCGCCAGCACCGGTGCCGCCGCGTGAATCGCATTCACGCCCACCCACGACCTCGCCGAATGCGCCCGCACACCCGACAACTCCACGCTCACGCGAAGGGTGCCGTTGCATCCGCCCTCCACCTCGCCACTCGTCGGCTCACCCAGAATGGCGAAATCCCCCGCAAGAAGCTCCGGATGCTCCCGCGCAACCCGACCGAGGCCGTTGCGCTCCGCCTCGACCTCCTCGTTGTCGTACCAGACCCACGTGACATCAACCACGGGCTCGGTCACCTGCGCGGCGAGCGCGAGCTGCACCGCGACACCCGCCTTCATGTCGACCGTGCCGCGCCCCCACAGCCAGCCGTCGACCTCACGAGTCGGCAGGTTGTTGTTCACCGGAACCGTATCGATGTGTCCCGCGATCACGACCCTGCTCGGCCGACCCAGATCGGTGCGCGCGACGACCGTGTCGCCGACTCGAGTCACGTGAAGGTGAGTGGCACCGTGGAGCGCACCCTCAATCTCATCCGCAAGCCTCGTCTCGCTGCCCGACACCGACTCGATGTCACACAGAACCCGCGTCAGCTCGCGGGCGGAAACAGTCAGGTCAAGGGCTGGCACCGGGTCAGTGTACCGCGACGACTACCCTAGAAAACATGACGCGCACGCACGCCTGGGGTCACGGACTCGCCACCCTCGCCGCCGACGGAACCGTACTCGACACCTGGTTCCCCGCACCTCTGCTCGGCGAACCCGACGGCAGCAAGCCCGGCTCCGACCTCACCGTGAACGAGGGCGAGGATGCACGGCGCGACGTGCGCATCGCAAGCGTCACCATCCGCGCCGACCTTACGCAGCCTGCGGCCAATACGAGTGATGCCTACCTGCGGCTGCACCTGCTCAGCCACCTGCTCGTCACCCCCAACTCGATCAACCTCGACGGGCTCTTCGGCAGGCTTCCCACGGTCGCGTGGACGAGCGCCGGCCCCATGCACCCGGACGCGTTCGGTCGCATGAGAGCAACATTGCAGCGACAGGGTATCGCCGTGCACTCGTTCGACAAGTTTCCGCGCCTGCTCGACTACGTCGCACCAGCAGGAGTGCGGATCGCCGATGCGAACCGGGTGCGGCTCGGCGCCTACCTCTCCCCGGGTACGACTGTCATGCACGAGGGGTTCGTGCATTTCAACGCGGGCACGCTCGGCGCCTCCATGGTGGAGGGACGCATCTCTCAGGGCGTCGTCGTCGGCGACGGCACCGACATCGGCGGTGGGGCATCCATCATGGGAACGCTCAGCGGAGGCGGCACCGAACGCATCTCGATCGGTCAGCGCACCCTGCTCGGAGCCAACTCAGGCATCGGCATCTCGCTCGGCGATGACTGCGTCGTTGAGGCAGGGCTCTACGTGACGGCGGGTACCAAAGTGACCCTTCCAGATGAACCGCGCGCCGCCGACGGCGCACTGGCAACAACGAAAGCGGCTGAGCTATCGGGCGCCTCAGGACTGCTGTTCCGCCGCAACTCGATCACGGGTGCTGTCGAAGTCCTTCGTCGCGACGGGGTCGGAGTCACCCTCAACGCGGCACTGCACGCCTAGCTGCGAGGCCAGGGGCGTGCCGCGGGGCCCGTGTAGAGCTGCTGGGGCCGACCAATGCGCGTCGACGGGTCTGCGTTCATCTCCCGCCACTGGGCGATCCAGCCCGGCAGCCGCCCGATCGCGAACAGCACCGTGAACATCCGCACCGGGAACCCCATGGCCTTGTAGATCACACCCGTGTAGAAGTCGACGTTGGGGTAGAGGCGACGCTCGATGAAGTACTCGTCCTGCAGTGCGACCTCTTCAAGCTCCATGGCGATTTCGAGCAGGTCGTCGTGCACGCCCAGAGCGGCGAGGACCTCGTGAGCGCTCTCCTTGACCAGCGTGGCGCGGGGATCGAAGTTCTTGTACACGCGATGCCCGAAACCCATGAGCCGCACGCCGTCTTCCTTGTTCTTGACCCGCTCAACGTAGCGCTTCACGCTCTCACCGGAGCGCTTGATCTCGCCCAGCATGCTCAGCACCGCCTCATTCGCACCACCGTGGAGCGGCCCGTAGAGGGCGCTGATTCCTGCGGAGATGGAGGCGAAGATGTTGACCTCGGTGGAGCCCACGAGGCGAACGGTCGACGTCGACGCGTTCTGCTCGTGATCCTCGTGCAGGATGAGCAGTCGGTCGAGTGCTTTCGACACCACGGGGTTGACGACGTACGGTTCGGCCATGTTGCCGAAGTTCAGTTTGAGGAAGTTGTCGACGAAGCCGAGGCTGTTGTCGGGGTAGAGGAACGCCTGGCCCAGGCTCTTCTTGTGCGCGTAGGCGGCGAGCACGGGCAGCTTCGCCAGGAGCCGGATGGTGGAGATCTCGACCGCTTCTGGGTCATGAACGTTGAGGGAGTCTTCGTAGTAGGTCGAGAGGGCGCTGACCGAGCTCGACAGCACAGACATGGGATGCGCCGTGTGCGGCAGCGCGGCGAAGAAGCGCCGCAGATCTTCGTGGATGAGTGTGTGTCGGCCGACCTTCTCCTCGAACTGGGCGAGTTCGACCGCGGTGGGCAGCTCGCCGTAGATGAGGAGCCACGCGACTTCGAGGTACGTAGAGTGCTTCGCCACGTCGGCGATGTCGTAGCCGCGGTAGCGGAGGATGCCCTCGTCGCCGTTGATGAAGGTGATGTTGCTCTTGGTTGAGGCGGTATTGACGAAGCCGGGGTCGAGGGCAGTGAAGCCGGTCTGTTTGGTCAGGGTGGAGATGTCGAGGGAGCTGTTGCCGTCGGTTCCGCGAACGATGGGTAGAGTGGCGCTCCCTCCCGGATATGTGAGGGTCGCCGAGGTCTGGGTGTTGGCTTCGTCGGTCACTCTTACAGCCTAGAGTGCACCGAGGTCGATCATGCACCTCACCAATAGATGCGGCTCTTGCTTAGAGGTTACCTCTAATTAGCGGTCGCTTCGGTGGCGAATACGATCAGGCCTGTGCTGCGGGCCCTTGAGGCGGCAGCGCGGCGACGATCTCGTGGTCCTTGTGAATGACCCCAATTTTTGCTGCTCCACCGGGTGAGCCGATGTCGTCGAAGAATTCGACGTTGGCGCGGTAGTAGTCCGCCCATTCTTCAGGAACGTCGTCTTCGTAGTAGATGGCTTCGACAGGGCACACTGGTTCGCACGCACCGCAGTCGACGCACTCGTCGGGGTGGATGTAGAGCATCCGGTCGCCCTCGTAAATGCAGTCGACGGGACATTCGTCGACGCAGGCGCGGTCTTTGACGTCGACGCAGGGCAACGCTATGACGTACGTCAAGGTGATGCACGTCCTTTCTTTGTCGTCTGTCCATCGTATCGCTGGATGCGTGGCCAGCCGATGATGATCGCGGCGACGATCGGAACCCCATACGCCCAGACGATGCCAGCGGAGTTGGCCGGCACGATCACTGACCCTCCGGGACTGTAGGAGGCCATGGCCGCGACGACGGCGACGAGGGCGATGCCGGCCGTGGCCGCGAGGGTGCGTGTTCGGGTGATGAGCCGCAGCCCGCTGAGGGCGAGGATGACGAGCAGGAGGGCGAGGACTACACCGATGCCGATGGCGTCTCCTGCCTCGGAGCCGAGCTGGTGGGTGAGGGTGCCGAGCGCGCCGATCAGCGCCCCGGCTAGAGCGGTGAGGGCGATGCTGATGACCTTGGTGGGGATTCCGGGTGGGCTCGCCGGCGGCAGTGGTGCGGTGTGTTGGCGCATGAAGCGTTCGACGGTGGCGAGTTCGTGCTGCTGACCTCCCGGGTGGGTGATGGTGTCGCCGTCGAGGGTGAGCTGGCTGCGGTGGGCGCGCAGGGCGGCGCGTTTGCGGTCGAGGACCTTGCTGACGTCGACGCGGATGATCGTACCCGCGTTCTCGGGCTCAGGGTGAGGTTCGACGATGGCGAAGTAGGGCACTCCGAGCACTTCGGCGGCGTGGCTGGCGGCGTCGTGGGCGAGGATGTGGTCGGGGTGACCGTAGCCTCCGTGTGCGTCGTAGCTGACGATGGCGGTGGGTTTGACGTCGGCGACGACGGTGGCGACGTCGGTGACGAGTTCACCGTAGTCGGCGGCGAGCAGTGAATGGGGGTCGACCTCGTCGCGCGGGCCTGCGTAGGCATCCGCTGTCTCGTCGCCGACCCAGACCATGCCGGAGTCTCGGTAGCGTCGGGGGGCTCGGCCGGCGAGTCTGGCGTTGTCATTTCCGAGGATGCGGTGGTCGCGGATGCCGAGGGCTTCGGCGGCGTCGGCGAGTTCACGTTCGCGGTGGCTGCCGAGAGCCTCCGGGTCGCCTGCGAGGTGGGCGAGGTCGGCGGGAATCGTCTCGCCGTGTTCGCCACGGGTGAGGGTGAGGAGGGTGACGTGGGCGCCGGAGTCTATGAGCGTGGCGATGGTTCCGCCGGTGGCGAGTGTTTCGTCATCGGGGTGTGCGTGCACGAAGAGTATGCGCTCATGCTGGCTGGGCTCCACCGGGGGTGCTTGCGTCATGGCTTCCAGAATAGGCTCCCGCGGTGGCGGGGCCGTGTTCGGGGCTCAGCCGTCGAGGGGGCGCAGTTTCGCGGTGAAGTGCCGCATGATGGGTGTCTCCCAGGTGATCTCGTATCCGGGAACGGTGTCGGCGCGGGCTTTGATCGCGGCAAGGGCGTCGGCGACCACGTCGAGGTGTGCTTGCGTGTAGACGCGGCGTGGGATGGCGAGTCGGGTGAATTCGTTGGCGGCCCGCTGCTCGTCACCGGTGTCGGGGTCGCGGTCCATGAGGAGGGAGCCAATGTCGCAGCTTCGGATGCCTGCTTCGAGGTACAGCTCGATGGCGAGAGCGTGGCCGGGGTACTGGTTCCACGGCAGGTGCGGAAGAAGCCGTCCGGCATCAACGTAGATGCCGTGTCCGCCGACGGGCCGCTGATAGGGAATCTCGCACTCGTCGAGTCGCGCAGCCAAGTATTGGCTCTGGCCGACCCTGTAGCGCAGGTAGTCCTCTTCGATGCTCTCGGTGAGGCCTTGGGCGAGTGCTTCGAGGTCGCGACCGGCGAGGCCACCGTAGCTGAGATAGCCCTCGTTGGGGATGACGCTCGCCTTGATTGTGTCGACGAGAGCGGTGTCGTCTTTTACGCCGAGAAGCCCGCCCATGTTGACGATGCCGTCCTTCTTGGCGCTCATGGTGAAGGCGTCGCCGTAGGAGAACATCTCGCGGATGATGTCGCGGACGGGTGTGCTGGCGTAGCCGGGTTCCCGGGTGCGAATGAAGTGGGCGTTCTCGGCGAAGCGCGCAGCGTCGATGACGACTGTCACTCCAGCCTCGGTGGCGATCTCGTGGGTTTCGCGGAGGTTGGCGAGGGAGACGGGTTGCCCGCCGACCGAGTTGTTGGTGATGGTCATGACGATGCAGGCGATGTCGCTGGGGTCGTGCTCGCTGAGGAACTGACGCAGTGCTGCGGCGTCCATGTTGCCTTTGAAGTCGGCGAGGTCGGTCGTGGAGAGCGCTTCGGGGCAGACGAGGTCCACGGCCTTTCCGCCTGCGAGTGCGACATGGCCGCGTGTGGTGTCGAAGAGGGTGTTGGAGATCACGTACTGGCCGGGCGTGATGAGTATCGGCAGGAGCACCTTTTCGGCGGCGCGACCCTGGTGTACGGGTTGGATGTAGTCGTGTCCGAATAGTTCTTGTGCCGTTTCGATCAGCCTGAAGTAGCTTCGACCGCCGGAGTATGCTTCGTCGCCGCGCATCATCGCTGCCCATTGTGCGTCGCTCATGGCGCCGGTGCCGGAATCGGTCTGCAGGTCGATGTAGACGTCGTCGGATGCGAGTGAGAAGCCGTTGTAGTCGGCTTTCTCGATCGCCGCACGGCGGTACTCGGGTGTGGTGAGCTTGAGGGGTTCGACCATTTTGATTTTGAATGGCTCGGCGATGTACTTCATGTCGGTCTCCTCCGGCGCTTGTGGCGCTGTACTCGTGCGGTTCGCCTACCTTTGCTATCACGACGGAGGCCATCGCCCGGCATCGTATTGCCGTTAATATTCCGCGCGGTGGAGCACAAAGTGAAAGCCCTTTCGGGCTTTCACCGCGACCCCAGCGCCGAGGCCCGTCCCGGGCCTCGGTTTAAGCGTTCGCGCGTTTGAGCTGCGACGCACGGCGGGCTCTCGCATGCTGGTCGAGTTCGACCTTGCGGATGCGCACGTGGCCGGGTGTGACCTCGACGCATTCGTCTTCGCGGGCGAACTCGAGGCACTGTTCGAGGGTGAGCTGCCGCGAGGGTGTCATCCGTTCGAAGGTGTCGGCGGTGGAGGAGCGCATGTTGGTGAGCTGCTTCTCTTTGGTGATGTTGACGTCCATGTCTTCGGGGCGGGAGTTCTCGCCGACGACCATGCCTTCGTAGACCTCGTCGGTGGGTTCGACGAAGAAGGTCATGCGCTCTTGGAGGGCGATCATGGCGAAGGGGGTGGCGACACCGGCGCGGTCGGCGACGATGGAGCCGGTGTTGCGGGTGGTGATGCTGCCGGCCCATTCTCCGTAGCCGTGGGAGATGGCGTTGGCGATGCCGGTGCCGCGGGTGATGGTGAGGAATTCGGTGCGGAAGCCGATGAGACCGCGGGAGGGGATGATGAATTCCATGCGCACCCAGCCGCTGCCGTGGTTGGTCATGCCGTCGAGTCGGCCCTTGCGGGCGGCAAGCAGCTGGGTGATGGCGCCGAGGTGCTCTTCGGGTGCGTCGATGGTGAGGTGCTCGTAGGGTTCGTGGATGACGCCGTCGATCATGCGGGTGACGACCTGCGGCTTGCCGACGGTGAGTTCGAAGCCTTCGCGACGCATCTGTTCGACGAGGATGGCGAGGGCGAGCTCTCCGCGGCCCTGCACCTCCCAGGCGTCGGGGCGGTCGGTGTCCAGCACGCGGAGGGAGACATTGCCGACGAGCTCACGGTCGAGGCGGTCTTTGACCATGCGGGCGGTGAGCTTGTGCCCTTTGACCTTGCCGACGAGGGGGGAGGTGTTGGTTCCGATGGTCATCGAGATGGCGGGCTCGTCGACGGTGATGGCGGGGAGGGGTCTCACATCGTCGGGGTCGGCGAGGGTGTCGCCGATGGTCACGTCGGGAATCCGCCTCGGCAC
>DAOMOV010000032.1:0-5677 GCA_035444505.1 Terrimesophilobacter sp. | reverse complement strand
TGTCGGCAAATCCGGCGACCGCGACGATGTCGCCGGGCCCGGCGCTCTCGGCGGGGTATCGGTCGAGCGCCTTGGTGGCGAGCAGTTCGGTGACTCGCACGTTGTGGATCTCCCCGTCTTGACGCACCCATGCCACGGTCTGCCCTTTGCGGAGGGTGCCGTGGAAGATGCGCAGCAGCGCGAGACGGCCGAGGAAGGGGCTCGCGTCGAGGTTGGTGACGTGCGCCTGCAGGGGATGCTCGTCATCGTAGGTGGGGGCGGGAATGTGCTCGAGGATGGCGCCGAAGAGCGGCTCGAGGTCATCGTTGTCGGGAAGGCTTCCGTCGGTGGGCTTGTTGAGGCTTGCCGCTCCGTTGCGGCCGGACGCGTAGACGACGGGCACGTTGAGGATGGCGTCGAGGTCGAGATCGGGCACGTCGTCGGCGAGATCGCTGGCGAGGCCGAGGAGCAGGTCGTGTGCTTCTTCGACGACGGTGTCGATGCGCGCGTCGGGTCGGTCGGTCTTGTTGACGAGGAGGATCACGGGAAGTCGTGATTCGAGAGCTTTGCGCAGCACAAAGCGGGTCTGCGGGAGGGGGCCTTCGCTCGCGTCGACGAGGAGCACGACACCGTCGACCATGGAGAGTCCGCGCTCGACTTCGCCGCCGAAGTCAGCGTGACCGGGGGTGTCGATGACGTTGATGGTGATGGGGCCATCGGTGGCGTGGACGCCGCGATAGCTGACGGCGGTGTTCTTCGCGAGGATCGTGATGCCTTTTTCGCGTTCGAGGTCGCCGGAGTCCATGGCGCGCTCATCGACGTGCTCGTGGCTGCCGAAGGAGTCTGTCTGCCGCAGCATGGCGTCGACGAGGGTGGTCTTGCCGTGGTCGACGTGGGCGATGATGGCGACGTTGCGCAGGTCGTGTCGAACGGCGGTCGCCATGTGTTTGTCCTCAGGGGCTGGGGGAAGGGGCGTTCAATAGTAACGGACTCCATTCCCACAGGTTCCACAGGATGCCGCGCATGAGCGGTGCGGGCCGCACGCCGGTGACGGTGTCGCGCACGGCGACGGCGAGCGGTGTTTGGTAGAGGGGCATGCCGTAGTGGTCGTCCCAGAGCTGCGCGTCGAGTTCTGCGCGCAATGGGAGCTGCGCTTCGGGGTCGGCTTCGAGTTCGAGTTCGCCGAGGATGCGTTCGGCTTCGTCGTTGGTGTAGCGATTGAGGTTGACGAGGCCTCCGGTGCCGTAGGTGGCGCGCAGCGCGGTGACGGAGAGGTTGTTCTGGTTCCAGGCGAATAGTGCGGCATCGTACGAGCGAGCGGTGCCGAGGAGCCCGACGAGCTCGTAGGTTCCGCAGTCGGTGACGCGGATGCCGGCGAGCGCGGCGCTGTCGCGAATGAGGCCGTACTCGGCGACTCGAGTGGGGTTGCCGCGGTCGTAGAGGAGACAGATGACGGGCGAGGGGATTCCCGCTTCGGCGAGGAGCTCGCGTGCGCGGTCGATATCAGGGGTGGTGATGGCGCGCAGCGGCGCACGTACGCCGGAGTAACCCTGTTGGCCGGGCATGAAGAGGTGCGTGTGGCGGCGGTAGGTTTCGATGCCGGTCTGCTCGGTGATGGCGGCGGCGATGCCGTCGACGGGGACGGTGTGCAGGAGGGCTTCGCGCACGAGCGGGTTCTCGATGTGGCCGTTGAGGCTGCTCGACATGAGGAGGTCGAGGTGACTGTAGCCGGCGGTGAAGGTCTCGGTGAGCGTGGTGTCGTTGAGACTCTGCAGCTCGGTGATGACTTCGGGCGTGGTGGCGATGACCGCGACATCGATGCTGCCGTCTGCGAGCTGAACCAGGTCGGCTCCGGGCTCGCTCAGGGTTGAGACGATGACGGTCTCGTAGTGGGGCTGGTGCGAGCCCCGGTAGTTCTTGTTCGCGGTGAGGGTGACGGTCTCGCCCACCGTGATGTCGTCGATGACGTAGGGTCCGTTGGTGACCCTCAGCGTGGCATCCGCCGCTATCTCTTCGATGGTGAACCCGGTGTTCCAGGTGCGGGCGAGGGGTGCGAGTGCGCCGCGGTCTTCGGTGAGTATGGCGTCGATGAGTGCTTCGCGGGCGTCGTGGGGGTCGTCGATGCGGAGGGCTCGCTGAGCGACGACGTGCGCGGGGAGCCCGACGTGGATGACAAGGGCCCAGTCGACGAAGTAGTGGTCGAACTCGAAGTCGATGCTGCGCCGGTCTTCGGAGGGTGTGGGGGTGGCAGAGACGTGGTGGAGGCCTTCGCTCACGGCTCCGTCGAACCATACGACGCCGGGTGGAGTTGCGCGGAGCCACTCTCCCGTGTCGTTGTTGATGAAGGGGCTGGGGTCGAAGTCAAGGTCGTTGAGTTTTGCCGAGTTGGCGGCCCAGGCGAGCAGCAGGTCGCTGGCGTCGACGGGCACCCCGTCGGACCAGGTGGCGGTGGGGGCGACGGTGTAGCGCACCGTGAAAGGGTTGTTGTCGATGATCTCGGCGGTGCCGAAGCTGTCATCGAATTCGAGTTCACCGACCGAGTTGTAGGTGGCGATGCTGGAGTTGAGCGCGGCGACGATGTTGCGGTTGGCGCCGGTGTTGCCCCACCGGGAGCGGTCGTTGAGCGAGAGGAAGGGCTCTGCCGCGGCGACGTGCACGCTGCTGCCCGCAATGATGGTCGTTTCTTCGGTGGTGCACGCGGTGAGCAGCCCCGCCGTGAGCAGGCCGATGAGACTGAGCGCGAGCGGGGTTCTCGCGCGCAGCCGAGTTCGTTGCCGCGTCACCGGTGTCTAGAGGCGTTCGGCGAGTCGGCGTTCGCGCTGCTCTGCCTGTGCCTCGGGGTCGGGCAGCGGCACGGCGGCGATGAGGCGTCGCGTGTAGGGGTCACTCGCGTTTCGCAGGATCCCGTCACGGGTGCCTTGTTCGACGAGTTTGCCGTTGCGGAGCACGGCGATGCGGTGAGCGAGTTTGTCGACCACGGCAAGATCGTGGCTGATGAAGAGGCACGCGAAGTCGAGTTGCTGCTGAAGCTCCAGGAGCAGGTCGAGGAAGCGGGCCTGCACCGAGACGTCGAGTGCGCTGGTGGGTTCGTCGGCGATGAGCAGTTTGGGGTTGAGGGAGAGGGCGCGGGCGATGCCGATGCGCTGTTTCTGGCCGCCGGAGAGTTCGTGCGGGTAGCGGTTGCGGAACGAAGTGGGCAGTTCGACCTGGTCGAGCAGAGCTTCGACTTTCTTGTCGAGTTCTCTGTCTTTGGCGAGCCCTGCGAGCAGCATGGGTTCGCCGATGGACTGGCCGACGGGCATGCGCGGGTTGAGCGAGGAGGCGGGGTCTTGGAAGACGATGCCGGTTTCGCGACGCAGTTCGCGCAGTTCGCGTTTGGAGAGAGTGGCCATGTCGCGTCCAACGACTTTGAGTGAACCTTCGCTGATGGGCAGGAGGCCCATGGCGGCACGTCCGATAGTGGTCTTGCCGGAGCCCGATTCTCCGACCAGCCCGAGTAGTTCACCCGGGTAGATTTCGAGTGAGACGTCTTCGACGGCTTTGAAGGCGGGCACGCGGCCCCGCTTGGGGTACTCGATGGAGACGTTGTTGAGTTGAAGCACGGGCTCTTTGGGTGAGACGGTGCCGGTGAGGTGTCGCTCTTCGTTGGCACCGAGGTGGGGCACGGATGCGAGCAGCTCCTGCGTGTATGGCTCCTGGGGCGCGGCGAACAGCTGTTCGACGGTGCCGGTCTCGACGATTCTGCCTCTGTGCATGACGACGACGCGGTCGGCGAGATCGGCGACGACGCCCATGTCGTGGGTGATGAGCACGATGGCGGAGTCGAGTCGTTTGTGCAGTTCGCGCAGCAGGTCGAGGATTTCGGCCTGCACGGTGACGTCGAGTGCGGTGGTGGGTTCGTCGGCGATGAGCAGATCGGGGTCGCAGGAGATGGATTGGGCGATCATGGCGCGCTGCCGCTGACCGCCGGAGAGCTGGTGGGGGTAGGAGTTGAATGCTTTCTCGGGGTCGGGCATTTCGACCATGGTGAGGAGTTCGATGGCGCGCACTTTGGCATCGGCGGGGCTGATGCCGTAGTGCTGGCGGAGCGTTTCGACGATTTGGAACCCGATGGTGTAGACGGGGTTGAGCGCTGTCATGGGTTCTTGGAAGATGACGGCGATCTTCTCGCCGCGCACGCGGCGCATGGCGCTCGTGCGCATGCCGCGCATTTCGAGCCCGTTGAGCTTGACGGAGCCGCGGATGCGACTGTTCGTCGGGAGCAGGTCGAGCACCGCCATGGAGCTTGCGCTCTTGCCTGAGCCGGATTCTCCGACGATGGCGAGCACTTCGCCCTTGTTGACGTGGTAGTTGAGTCCGATGGCGGCGGGCACCCAGTAGCCATCGACGCCGAAGTCGACGCTGAGGTCGGTGACTTGAAGCACGGGCACGTTGTCGCTCGCGGCGACGGTGAGCAGGTCGGTGGTGTCGGAGACGACGTGGCCGCCGTTGTGGTCTGTCATTGTGCGTGTCCTTCTGTCGTGCAGTGTGTCGCGTCGCCTGTGTGTTCTGTCGCGACCGCACGACCTGCGACGATGGGTGCATGAGAGTTGGGGCGTCGGAGAGTTTTCATTCGCGATTCAATCGGTTTCTGGCGATCAGTGTCTGGGCGCTGTGCGCTGCTGCGATTGCCGCGGTGATTGCCGCTGGCGAGGCGCGCTTCTTCAGCATGGTGCCGTTCGCTGCCGCGGTGGGCTTGCTCGCGTGGGCTGGTCTGTGGCGCGTTGCGATAGTGATCGACGATCAGCTCATCGAGCTGCGCAATGCGTTCAGCACGGTGCTCGTTCCGTGGGCGGCTCTCGTGCAGGTTGATACTCGTTTCGCGCTGACCCTCATCACCCCGAGTGGCAGTTTCACTTCGACTGCCGCTCCCGCACCCAGCAGGTTGACGACGATGCTGAGCAAGCGAGATATAGAGTCGGTGCCTCGCGATGTTCCCGTGGACGGCGCGGTGCGCCCGGGCGACATCCCGTCGACTGATTCGGGCGCAGCAGCGATTCTCATTCGTCGTCGCTGGCGCGAGCTGCTCGACGCGGGGCGAGTCGAGCTCGGCGTCGCCGATCGCACGCCTGTGCTGCGCCACGTGCACTGGACGACGATTGTGGTCAGCGGTGGGCTGCTGGTGGCTGCGATTGCCGTGCTGGCGGCGACCTAGCGAGATCACGATTCGTCCTGTTCCTTCATCTTGCGTGCGACGAAGCGGCTCTGCCTCGGGTCGAACGCGTCGCGCAGTCCATCGCCGATGAAGTTGACGGCGAGGGCGATGATGACGATGAAGACGCCGGGCCACACGAACAGGTAGGGCCTGGTGCTGAAGGCGGTCTGGTTCTGGCTGATGATGAGACCGAGTGAGACGTCGGGAGAGCGGATGCCGAAGCCGATGAAGCTGAGGCCGGTCTCGAGCAGGATTGCGGCGGCCATGACGAGTGTCGTGGTGACGATGACGACGCCGATCGCGTTGGGCAGGATGTGCTTGAACATGATGCGGGAGTCGCTCGCACCGAAGACACGGGCGGCGTCGACGTATTCGCGTTCGCGCAGGGTGAGGAACTCGCCTCGCACGAGTCGGGCGAGGCCGGTCCAGAGGAACAGCCCGAGCACGATGGAGAGGCCGAGCACGCCGAGCCCTTGGAAGTGTTCGTTGGCGATCTGACCGACG
>DAOMOV010000031.1:0-13378 GCA_035444505.1 Terrimesophilobacter sp. | reverse complement strand
TCGCGGGAGAAGACGACGGCGAGAGCGGATGCGACAACAAGCAGGGCGGTCGCGGTGAGGATGGCGAGGGGGCTGCGCACGAAGTAGCTGGGCGCGATGGCGCAGGCGACGAGGATCGCGACGAAGATGACGGCGGTGGGGACCTGTTTGGTGGCGGGTTGGTCGAGGTCCGTCACCATCCGGCGGGAGAACACGGGGTTGCGTGGGCGTCGGGTCTGCGAAACGTCCATTTCCGGTGGCGAACCCGCCGCGTGAGCAGGTCCGTCACCGCCCGCACCCACCACTTGTCGCCTCGCGTTCACAGTCAGAGCGACTCGCGCACGATCTCCAGCGGCTCACAGTACAGCCCCTGCCCGAAGCGGGACCAGTACCGGGCGGTCGACAGGACGAAGTCGGGCTTGAGGTAGGGGGGCCGATTGCCCCCGGGAGCAAAGTTCTCGAGCATGGCGAGTTTCGCATCCGTTCGTCCGTCAATCGTGACGAAGCGGTTGGGGTTGAAGTCGGTCGTCGAGGTGGTGCCCTGGTAGCAGACGACAGTGGGCACGGAGGCCGTTGCGAGCATGGTGGCATCGAACACGGCCCGGTGATCCTTGTGGCGGTCATTGAGCGAGTGCGAGTAGACGATGGTGGGCCCCACCTCGTCGACGGTGCGCCGGATGACCGAGACCGCCTTATCGGTCTGGATGCCGTACTCGTCGGCGTCTTCGAGTACGACGGTCGCGCCGATGATGTTGGCGGAGGCGAGTGACTGATTCCACGCTTCGCGCACCCCACCGTCGATGCTTCCGCGGGAGAGCACGAGGATGGTGACGGGGTTGCCGGCGTCGCGGTGGGCCGCGAGGATGCCCCCGACCCCGACTTCGACATCGTTGGGGTGGGCGCCGATGGCGAGTACGACAGCCTTCTCGGGGGTGTTGTTCTGGGCGCTGCGGAACGAGGCCGCGAGTTCCGAGACGCGCTGCACCAGCTGACCCGAGTCGACGGGTTTCGCCATGAAGTCGTTGGCCTTGTTGCGCAGCGCCGTGACGGCGTAGTCGACGGAGGCGTGCGCGGTGATGACGAGCACGGGAATGCCCGGGCTCTCCCTGCGCACGAGGTCGATGAGGTCCAGGCCACTGATGCCGGGCATCTCGATGTCGGTGATGAGCAGGTCAGGCTTGAAGTCGCGCACGGCCCCGGGAACCTGGGTGGCGTCGGGGAACGTGCGCACGATGGCGTCGAGTTTGCGCTCCAGCACGGTCTTCGTGTACTCGGCGACATCGGCGTCGTCTTCGACGACGATGATGCGGTACTGCTCGGTCAACGAGTTCCCCTTCACGACGGTGCCTGCCCCAATAGTACGGAAGTTTCAGCGCGGGTGAACCTCGTACCGGCGCAGCGCCAGCGCCGGGTTGAGAGCCCTCACCTGCTCAATGCGGGCCCTCGATAGGTGCGCGACGGCGACGTCCGTGTTCTCACCGAGCGTGACGAGTTCAACCCCCATGGGGTCGACGATCATGCTGTTGCCCGCGCCGATGGGGGCCGGATGATCCGCGGCCGCCACGAACACGGTGTTCTCGATGGCGCGCGCGGTGACGAGGGTGCGCCAGTGGTGCTCCTTGAGCGGGCCGCGCACCCACTCGCTCGGAACGGCGAGGATGTCGGCGCCAGCGTCGACGAGGCGGCGAGACACCTCGGGGAAGCGCAGGTCGTAGCAGGTCTGCAGGCCGACAGTGAGGTCACCGATCGTGAAAGTCTGGGGCTCGCCGAGGTCGCCGGGCGCGATCCAGTCGCTCTCCTTCTGGCCGAACGCGTCATACAGGTGCTGCTTGCGGTAGCGGGCGGCGAGCCCGCCATCGGGTGAGACCGCGACCGCGGTGTTGTAGGCGCGGCCGTCATCCGCCCGCTCGAGCATGCCCGCGACCAGGTGGACGCCCAATTCCTGCGCGAGCGAGGAGAGCGCGGCGACAAACGGGCCATCGACCGGCTCCGCAGCGTCAACCACCCGCTGGCCGAGCTCAGGGACAAAGAACGCCGAGTACTCAGGGAACACCACAAGCGCCGCCCCTCGCGACACCGCGAGCCTCGCCCAGCGCCCCACGTCAGCGACATTCGCCGCAGCGTCGTCGACGGGAGCGAACTGCACCACCGCGACGCCGAGCGCAGCGGCGTCCCCCGTCGTGTCGCGCTGACTCATGCCGCCAGCCTACCGGGCGCCCCTCTGCGCAGCCCCAGAACAGGCTCCCTGACAGCGCCCCCGCGGGTGAGTTAGCATTGCCTTATCTCATTACCTCGTCAGATCGGTTTCTCGTGACCTCACCCCACGTCATAAGCCTCGGTCTGCGTGAGGACCTGATCGACTTCTTCGACGGCATCGGCCCGTTCCTGTTCTATGCGATCGTCTTCGCACTCGTCTTCGCCGGTACGGCACTGTTCCTCGGCGTGTTCATCCCCTTCATCACGGGAGACACCCTGCTGTTCGCTGCCGGCCTCGTCACCGCGGCGCACGCAGACCTCAACATCATCGTGCTCGCCGTCGGTGTCGGCGTTGCCGCGTTCTTCGGTGACCAGGTCGGCTTCCTCATCGGCCGCCACGCCGGGCGCGCCTACCTCGACAAGAGGCAAGGCAAACGCATCCGCCAGGCCATCCACTGGTCGGAGCGCTTCTACGACCGCTACGGCTGGTGGTCCATCGTCGTCGCCAGGTTCGTGCCGTTCGCGCGCGTCATCATTCCCGTCGTCGCCGGCGTGGGGCGGATGAACTACTACCGCTTCCTCTCGAGCAACATCGTCGGCGCACTCCTCTGGGGTGTCGGACTGAGCCTCACGGGGTACTTCGCGGCATCCATCCCGGGGGTCAAGAACGCCGCGTACATCATCGCCGGCATCGTCATCACTCTTTCCATCATCGCCGGCTTCCGCACCTGGCACCACGACCGCGCGGAGCGCCGCGCCGCAGCCGATACGACCACCCTCACACGCTGATCGGCCGATCATCACTGAACGATAAAGTTTTGGCCCCAATTTAGGGGTCGCAAGCCGCGTCACAGCACCGTGGTGCTAAACCGGAACCAACACCAGCACACGACCCACCACCAGACGGGTTGTGTGTTTCTGTTCTCACCGCACCCACACACGGATGCGATGGGTCATCGAAAACAGAGAAAGGTACCGCGGATATGACATCCGAATCCATGTTCCGGAAGCGCGCACTCACCGTGCTCGGTGGCACCGCCATCGCAGCCATGGTGCTCAGTGGCTGCGCTGCCGGCACAGACAACGGCGAGGAGCCAGCGTCGGGGACCATCACTGTCGGCACAACCGACAAGGTCACCACGCTCGACCCCGCCGGCTCGTACGACAACGGGTCATTCTTCATCATGAACAACGTGTTCCCGTTCCTGATGAACTCCAACCCGGGCAGCTCTGACGTGCACCCCGACATCGCCGAGTCCGCTGAGTTCACCTCACCCACGGAGTACACGGTCGTGCTCAAGCCGGGCCTCAAATGGGCCAATGGCAACGACCTGACCGCATCCGACGTGAAGTTCAGCTTCGACCGCCAGGTGGCGATCGCCGCCGACAACGGCCCGTCGACGCTGCTGTACAACCTCGAGAGCACCGAAGTGACAGACGACCTCACCGTCGTGTTCCACCTCAAGGCGGGCAACGACCAGATCTGGCCCCAGATCCTCTCCAGCCCGGCAGGCCCGATCGTCGACGAGGATGTCTTCTCCGCCGACGCTCTCACCACCGACCAAGAAATCGTCGATGGGAACGCCTTCGCCGGTCCGTACACGATCTCCAGCTACAAGTTCAACGAGCTCGTGCGGTTCAAGGCGTACGACGGCTACCAGGGCCTGCTCGCCACGCCGAAGACCGAGACGATCAACCTCAAGTACTACGCCGACCAGTCGAACATGAAGCTCGACGTTCAGGAGGGCAACATCGACGTCGCGACCCGCAGCCTGTCTGCGACCGACATCGAGAGTCTCGAGGCGAACGACAGCGTGACGGTGCACAAGGGGCCGGGTGGCGAGATCCGCTACATCGTGTTCAACTTCGACACCATGCCGTTCGGTGCCAAGACCGCCGAAGCCGACCCGGCCAAGGCTCTCGCCGTGCGTCAGGCGATCGCCGACGTGCTCGACCGCGACGCTATCGCGAACCAAGTCTACAAGGGCACCTACCTGCCCCTGTACTCCTACGTTCCCGCCGGCCTGACCGGCGCCACCGAGGTGCTCAAGGACCTCTACGGCGACGGCAACGGTGGCCCGGATGTCGACAAGGCCACGGCCACACTCGAAGCCGCCGGCGTCACCGACGTCGTCGACCTCAACCTGCAGTACAACCCCGACCACTACGGGGCGAGCTCGGGTGACGAGTACGCGCTCATCAAGTCGCAGCTGGAGGCATCCGGCCTGTTCACTGTGAACCTGCAGTCGACCGAGTGGGTGCAGTACGCGAAGGACCGTTCTGCTGACGTGTACCCGCTGTACCAGCTCGGCTGGTTCCCGGACTACTCGGATGCCGACAACTACCTGTCGCCGTTCTTCCAGACCGACAACTTCCTGGTCAACCACTTCAGTGACGCCGAGATCGATGAACTCATCAAGGCACAGGCTGTCGAGGGAGACGCGGCCACGCGTGAGTCGCAGATCGAGGAGATCCAGGCGAAGGTCGCCGCGCAGCTGTCCACCCTGCCGTTCCTGCAGGGCGCACAGGTCGCGGTATCGGGCACGAGCGTGAGCGGAGTCGACGAAACACTCGACGCTTCGTTCAAGTTCCGCTTCAACGTGCTCAGCAAGTAGCGCGAAACACGACGGCTAGTATCGAAGAGCCGTAACGGGGCGGCCCGCGTGACCCGCGGGTCGCCCCCACTTCTCAGGCGTGTCGATCCGACGCGCGCGCGACGATTGGCGATGATGGCAATAACCGCAGTTCCCGACGGCCCGCCGGTGACCGAACCCGTTGCCCGAAAACAGACCACAGGATCGGGCAGCACCCTTGGCCGCTACATTCTGGTCCGGCTGCTGCTCATCATCCCGACCGTGTTCATCCTCGTGTCGATGGTGTTCGTGCTCATGCGACTCATCGGTGACCCCATCACCGCGGCCCTCGGCGGGCGCCTCACCCCCGACCAGCTCGCGGAACGCATCCACGCTGCCGGCTACGACCGGCCCATCCTCGTCCAGTACCTCGAATACCTCGGTCAAGTCGCTACCGGCAACTTCGGCACCGCGCTCAGCGACAATCGTCCCATCTCCGAGATTCTGCTCACCTACGGAGGCGCCACCCTCGAACTCGCCTTCTATGCGGTGATCGTCGCCCTCATCGTGGGCATCCCCCTGGGCATGCTCGCGGCCTACCTGCGCGACAAGTGGCCCGACGCGGTGCTGAGGGTCATGGCCATCCTCTTCTACGCAACCCCCGTCTTCTTCGCGGGGTTGCTGCTGAAGCTCATCTTCTCCGTGTGGCTCAAGGTGCTCCCCGTCAACGGGCGCGCATCAGTCAGTACGGAACTCAACCTGCAGTTCCTCGACCATCCGACGAACATCTACATCATCGACGCGCTGCGCACAGGCAACCCGGCAGATCTTGGCGACGTGCTGGCCCACGCGATCCTGCCGGGAATCGCCCTCGGACTCCTCACCGCCGGAATCTTCCTGCGACTCGTGCGACTCAACGTCATCGGCACACTCAGCCAGGACTACATCGATGCGGCCCGCTCCCGCGGAGTCGGCGAGCTGCGGCTCGTGCGCACACACGCCTACCGGCCCGCGCTCGTGCCCATCATCACCGTCATCGGTCTTCAGATCGCGCTCCTGCTGGGCGGCGCAGTGCTCACCGAGACCACGTTCGAGTGGAAGGGTCTCGGGTTCATGCTCGTGCAGTACATCAACGCCCGCGACTTCGTCGCCGTGCAGGGCATCGTCGTGCTGCTCGCGGTCATCGTCGCCGTCACCAACTTCATCGTCGACGTCATAGCCGCCCTCATCGACCCGAGGGTGAGGTACTGACATGAGCACCCCCGTCATCGCCAAACCCGGTTTCTGGTCGCGGCTGCCCCTCGTCCGCCAGCTGCGTCAGAGTGTCGGATGGCAGCGCGGCATGCTTGTCGGCGGGCTCGTCATCATCGTCGCCTTCCTGCTCGTGGCCGCGTTCGCGCCGATTCTCGCGCCGTTCGACTTCTCCCAGCTCGCTGATGAGAGCGGCACCTTCGGCGCCCAGCTGCCCCCGAACTCGACCCACCTTCTCGGCACCACCGTCGGCGGTTACGACGTGCTCTCCCGGGTGATCTGGGGCTCGCAGACCGCCGTGCTCGTCATCGTCGTCGCGGTGACCCTGTCGATCTTCGCTGGCGTGCTGCTGGGGCTCGTCTCCGGATACTTCGGCGGGTGGCTCGACCGGGTTCTCGTGGTCGTGTGCGACGCTATCTACGCGTTCCCTTCGCTGCTTCTCGCGATCGTCATGTCGATCGTGCTCTCCGGCGGCAGGTCGAGCCTGTTCTTCGGAATCCTGGCCGCGGCGATCTCGATCACGGTCGTGTTCATCCCGCAGTACTTCAGGGTGGTGCGCTCAGAGGTGGTGCGCGTCAAGGCGGAAGCGTTCGTCGAATCGGCGAGGGTCATCGGGGCGAGCAACGCGCGAGTCATGTTCCGGCACGTGCTGCGCAACTCGACGCGCACCCTGCCGCTCATCCTCACCCTCAACGCCTCGGAGGCGATTCTGACCCTCGCGGGGCTCGGCTTCCTCGGTTTCGGCATCGAGCCGACCTCCGCCGCCGAATGGGGCTACGACCTCAACAAGTCGATCTCGGATGTCGCGGCCGGCATCTGGTGGACCTCGGTCTTCCCGGGCGTCGCCATCGTGCTCGTCGTGCTCGGCATCACCCTCGTCGGGGAGAGCCTCAACGACCTCGCCGACCCGCGGCTGAGAACACGACAGAAGGCCATCGCGAGCATCGCCGCAGCGGATCCGTCGGAGGTCGATGAGTTGGAGGACGCCCAGTGAGCACCCCGACCGGCGGCGCACCCGCGCTCACCATCGATCGCCTGCACGTCACCTTCGCCACGGATGGTGGTGACGTGCAGGCGGTGCGTGACGTGAGCCTCACGGTGAGCGCGGGCGAGGTGCTCGCCATTGTCGGTGAGAGCGGCAGCGGCAAGACGGTCACGGCGAAGACCATTCTGGGCCTCCTGCCCGAGACGGCGTCGACGTCGGGCGTGGTGCTTGTCGATGGCGACAACGTCGTCGAGGTGCCGCACGCACGTCTGCGTGAGATTCGCGGGGCCGGGGCTGCAATGGTGTTCCAGGAGCCGTCGACCGCGCTGAACCCGGTGTTCACGGTGGGGTGGCAGATAGTGGAGGGTCTGCGCGCCCACGGCAGGATCAGTCGCAAAGAGGCGCGGGCGAAGGCGATCGACATCATGACTCGGGTGGGCATTCCGGATGCCGAGCATCGCGTTGATCACTACCCGCACCAGTTCTCGGGCGGCCAGAAGCAGCGCATCGTGATCGCGATGGCGCTCGTTCTGGACCCGGAGATCATCGTCGCTGACGAGCCGACGACGGCGCTGGACGTCACGGTGCAGGCAGAGATTCTGGACCTGTTGCGTCGCTGCCGCGACGAGTTCAACACGGCGATCGTGCTCATCACCCACAACATGGGCGTCGTCGCGGACCTCGCGGACCGAGTAGCGGTCATGTATCAGGGCCGCGTCGTGGAGCAAGCGGAGGCCGTGGGGCTCTTCCACAACCCACAGCACGACTACACGAAGCGGCTTCTCGCGGCAGTGCCCCGAATCGGTGCCGGTGTTGAGAACACGCGTGCCAGGGCGGCCGCTCGCGGGGAGCAGCCGTCCGCTGAACCGCTCGTGGTCGCGGACGACCTCGTGATCGAGTACCCGGGTCGGCTGGGTCGCCCAGGCTTTCGCGCGGTCGACGGGGTGAGTTTCACGATCAGGCCGCGGGAAGTGCTGGGTCTTGTCGGCGAAAGCGGTTCAGGCAAGACCACGATCGGTCGTGGGATCGCAGGCCTCACCTCGGTGTCGGGCGGGTCGCTGCGAGTGCTCGGTCAGGAACTGCTCGGTGTGCGGGAGAAAGACCTCCGCGCGCTGCGCAGCGACATCGGTTTCGTGTTTCAGGATCCGGCGACCAGCTTCAACCCCCTGCTGACCATCGCCGAGTGCGTTGCTGAGCCGTTCATCGTGCACGGGCGCGCGGCGGATGCCGGTGACGCACGCACCCAGGTCGACGAACTGCTTGAGGCGGTGCAGTTGCCTCGCGGCTACGGTGACCGCTTCCCGCACGAGTTGAGCGGCGGCCAGCGGCAGCGCGCAAGTCTCGCGAGGGCGATTGCGCTGCAGCCGAAACTGCTCATCGCGGACGAACCGACGAGCGCCCTCGACGTCTCGGTGCAGGTCCGCGTGCTGGAGCTCTTCGCCGAGATCCAGCGCGAGTTCGGGTTCGCCGCCCTGTTCATCAGCCACGACCTCGCCGTCGTCGACCTGCTCGCCGACCGCATCGCTGTGCTGTACAAGGGCGAACTCGTGGAGGAAGGAACCGGCGAGGACGTGCTCGGCAGCCCGCAGCATCCGTACACCCAGCGGCTGCTCGCATCCCTGCCCGTGCCCGACCCGATCGAGCAGGCGCGCCGCCGCGAGCAGTTCAGCCGACTTCGAGCGCCTCACTGAGCCGTGGGTGGCACGAAGCTCAAGGCAGTCCAGCACAGGCTGAAACGGTTCTCAAAAAACGATCCAATCCCTTGACGCGACGCTCTCGAGCGACACACGATGGACAGATGACAGATTCGCGGCAGTTGGGCGGCAGCGTGGTGCTCGCGGACACCGTCGTCGATGCATTGGAGAAGCTCACGGAGAGCCTCACCGCGGCTGGCATGTCTGCGACGGTGACGCTGCGTACGCCGGACGACGCCGCGGTGACGGTGACGATCGGTGAAAGGCGTGAAAACGGCGGCGACCACGTACTGCACGCCAGGCCGGTCCGCGGCGAGGGCAGCCACTTCGACATCGGCGACTACTAGGGCGCGCCGCACAGTGGGTTACCTGCTCTACGGTCAGCCTCCCGAAGAGATCGAGGTCGACGACCGCGCCCTCGCGCACATCAAACTCGTCATGATCGCCAAGCTGCGCAGGAACGAATCGTTCGCGTTCTCCTTCGCTCACAACCTCGATGGCGAAGACGGGCGCTCGACCGTGTGGGTGCATCCGGCCATCGCTCTGCGGTTCAGATTCAGCGAATCACAGCAGCCCCCGATCAACCGGGCCTGGCTCGACCAGCTCGTCGCCGCCGCCAACAGCGTGGATGGCTTGCGGCTCCTCCCCGAACCGTAGCGCTGCAGAGCACGCGTCGCTGGAGCACCGCAGCGCTACAGCACCGAGGCCGACGCCATCGAGGTGAACAAGAGTGCTGCGGCGGACACCGCTAAGATGCACGCCAGCACGCCCACCGTGGATGAGTTCGCATGCACCGAATCGCTGCTCGCCCTCGCGAGTGCGACCCCGCCCACCGTGGTCACCGCGAACAGCGCAAAAAGAACCAGTATAAGAAGCATCAGCTCGCCACCGCCCCGAAACACTCCATCGCCTCTTTGAAGGTGGTCACGAAGCGGTGCCGCTCCGGTGACCGCAGCACGCGCACCTCGTAGGTGCCGCCTAGTTCGCCGATGAACCCGATCGTGGAATCTACCGCGTTCTCACCCTCGCCATCGCACACCCGCCACGCCCTGTCGGCCATGGGCTCCGCAATGATCGTCGTGTGATCGTGAACCTTCTGAATCGTCATGGCCGCCTCCCGGTGGTCGGTGGGTGTTGGCACAAGCCAATCCCCCATTTACCCCGCAAACAAGGGGCTTGACGAGGCGTGTGCGTCGTGCTATGGCGTCGCCGTGAGGAAGCGTGCTACAGCACCATACCCGGTGCATCATCGATGGCCAGCTCGCCCGACTTGACCGCCTCGGCGTCGGTCTCGGAGATGACGAGCAGGCCGCGCGGGGTGAACGCGAGCTCGGTGAGCACGTCGAGCCAGGCCCGGTTCAGCTGGGGCTGCCGACTGCCGAAGAACACGAACTGCAGCGGGATGGCGGGCGACATCCACAGCGAGACCCTGCCGGACCCCTCGTCGGTGCCCGTGTGCCAGCTCAGCAGGAATGGCTCGTCGCGGCGCAGCTTCGTCGCTATCACCAGTTGCAGGTGGGCGAGCACGCGGTCATCGATCCGGTGCTCAACGCCGTGGCCGTAGACGAGGATGCCCATGCACCCATCCTCGCACCCCGTGCAGACGGGTGCTCACAGGCTTTTTCCGCCGGTGACGGGAAGCACGACACCGGAGACATAGGACGCGTCGTCGGAGGCGAGATACACGTATGCAGCGGCCAGTTCGGCGGGCTGCCCGGCCCTACCGAGAGGAGTGTCCTGTCCGAAGGTGGGCAACTTGTCAGGCCACTCGGTCGCGGGGATGAGGGGGGTCCAGATAGGGCCAGGGGCGACAGCGTTGACACGGATGCCTCGCTCCCCCAGTTCCGCGGCGAGAGCGGCTGTGAATGCGACGAGCGCGGCTTTCGTCATCGCGTAGTCGATGAGGTGCGCCCCCGGGTTATAGGCCTGAATGGACGCCGTGGAGATGATGCTGTCGCCCGCGTCGAGGTGTCGGATCGCTTCACTCGCGGTCCACAGGGTTGCGTAGATGTTCGTCTCGAAGACGCGAGTGAACTCTTCCGTCGTCAGGGTGTCGAGGCCGTCGCGGTTCTGCTGATAGGCGGCGTTGAGCACGACGATGCCCAGCGAACCCAACTCGTCGACGACCCTCTGCGGGAGTCCTCTGCTGTACTGCTCGTCGCGCACATCGCCCGGCAGAAGCAGTGCACGCCGCCCGGCGTCTTCGATGAGTCGCTTCGTCTTGTCAGCGTCCTCCTGCTCCTCGGGCAGGTAGCTGATCGCGACATCCGCGCCCTCTCTCGCGTAGGCAACCGCGACTGCTCGACCGATACCAGAATCGCCTCCCGTGATGAGAGCCACCCTGCCATCGAGCTTGCCGCTGCCCTCGTACGTGGATTCGCCGTGGTCGGGGTGAGGCTGCATCGGCTCGGTGAGGCCGGGCTGCTCCTGCTGCTGCTTGGGGAATCCGGCGTCGTGGTGCTTAACTCTGGGGTCCTTCGCTTCGTTCGTCATATCTCGACCGTGCCGCCCCAGCATGTGCGCCACCTGCCCGGCCACTGAGTACCAGCCGCGAACACGCGCCCCACGCACGCCGACGATCAGCGAAAAGTCCAGGCCTCCGAAGAGACCGGGACTTCACCGATCAGAGCAAACTGGTTGCGGGGAGAGGATTTGAACCTCTGACCTCCGGGTTATGAGCCCGGCGAGCTACCGAACTGCTCCACCCCGCGGCGTGAGCATCCACTCTACCACAGCACGGTGCCCCGGGTTCTACTCCGACAGGGCGATCGCACGCTCCAGAGCCGCCTGGAGGCGCTGGTCGGCCTGCGCCGCCGCCACCAGGTCGTTCGCCGCGTACGCCGCCTCGCGATCACGCAGCGCCTGCGCCGCATCCTGCAGGGCCGCACGCAGCTCAGGGCTCATCGTTCCCGGCTGCTCCGGCTGCTCACCGGGCTCCGTCGGCTCCTCGGGCTGCTCGCCCGGCTCAGTGGGCTCAGTCGGGTCAATGTCACCATCGCCCGCGTTCGCACCCGAGTCGCCACCGAACAGCACGTCCAGTGCCTCATCGAGGGTGTCCTCGAACGCGATGTCCTGACCGAACGCCACCAGAATCTTCCGCAGCAGCGGGTAGCTCGTCTCACCCGTCGACCGCACGTACACCGGCTGCACGTACAGCAGACCACCACCGACCGGCAGGGTCAGCAGGTTGCCCGGGATGACATCCGTCTGCCCCTGACGCAGCAGGTTCAACTGCTGGCCGACCACGTCATCCGAGTCGAACTGCGCCTGCACCTGACCCGGTCCGGGCACCGTCGTCTGGCTCGGCAGCGTCAGCATCGTCAGCTTGCCGTAGTCCGGTCCCCAGTCCGAATTCGCGGTGAGGTAGCCGGTCAGCACGTTCCTCGCGATCGGGCCCTGCGCATCCGGAATGTAGGTCGAGTAGAGCGTGAACGCCGGCTCATCCGTACCCGGAGTCTGCATCGTCAAGTAGTACGCCGGCTGCAGCGTCGGGTTGTTCGGGTTCGAGATCGGGTCGTTCGGGGTCACCCACGCGTCATCACCCGAATAGAACGTGTCACTGTTCGTCACGTGGTACGTGCCGAGCACCGCGCGCTGCATCTTGAACAGATCCGCCGGGTAGCGGATGTGCTTCAACAGCTCATCGCTCATCTCGCTCATCGGCTTCGTGGTGCTCGGGAAGATCTTCTGCCACGTCTGCAGCACGGGGTCTTCCTCATCCCACGTGTACAGCGTCACCGAACCATCGAACGCGTCCACCGTCGCCTTCACCGAGTTGCGGATGTAGTTCACGTTGTCCACCGAGAACAGCGGCCGCGGGGTGTAGGTGTCGGCGATCGAACCCGACAGCGACCGCAGATCGGAGTACGGGTAGTGGTCGCTCGTCGTGTAGCCGTCAACGATCCACACGATGCGCTCATCGACCACCGCAGGGTAGATGTCGTTATCAAGCCTCAGATACGGCGCCACCAGCTGCACGCGGGCACGCGGGTTGCGCTCGTACAAGATCTGCGACTCGCTGTTCACGGCATCCGAGAGCACAACCTCCGTCGACTGGAACTTCAGCGCATACACGAGCTGGTTCAAGAAGTTGTCCAGCTTCGGGCCGCCCTCGCCATCGAACGTGTAGACGGCGTTCGACGTGCCTGACTCGCCACCCGCCGGGTAGTCCAACTCGATCGGGGTCGTGCCCTCCGGCGCACCCACGATCGAGTACTCCGGAGAGAACTCACCGAAATAGACGCGAGGCTCGAACGCACCCAGCTCACCATTGCTCGGGATGCCCGACTCCAGGAACACCGGCAGACCGTCCGACTCACGCTGGTTGCCGTACGCCGCCACCACACCGAAACCGTGCGTGTAGACGACCGTATCGTTGTACCACCCGCCCGAGCTCTGACCTGCCTGGTCGAGCTCGCGCAGAGCGATCACGGTGTCTTGCACCTCGCCGTCGATCTCATAGCGGTCCACGTCAAGATAAGGGGAGAACTGGTAGAACTGCCGCACCTGCTCGAACTGGCGGAACGTGTCCGTGATCAGGGCGGGGTCAATGATGCGGATGTTCGCCGTCGTCGCCGCATCGTCACGCAGGGCGCCGGGCTCGGCATCCGTCACCGCCGGGTAATGACGCTCCACCACCCCGTCGACGCCGTACGCTGCACGGGTCGCCTCGATGTTGCGGTCCAGATAGGGGGCCTCAA
>DAOMOV010000030.1:0-13474 GCA_035444505.1 Terrimesophilobacter sp. | reverse complement strand
CGCCAGGCGGCCTCCTCGTCTTTGCTGCGGTAGCCGAAGGCGCTGCCCGGGTAGGGGCCGTTCTGGTGGAAGAAGCGGTAGACCTCCGCCTCGATGATGGTCGGGCCCTCACCCGCGCGCATCCGCTCCTGGGCCTGCTGCATGGCGAGGTGCACGGCGAGGGGGTCCATGCCGTCGACCCGCCATGCGGGAATGGCGAAACCCTGGCCGCGCACCGAGAACCGCGGGTCGGCGCTCGCCTCAGAGGCGTGGGTGGAGACGGCGTAGAGGTTGTTCTCGATGAAGAAGCAGACGGGGAGCTTCCACGTCGCGGCGAGATTCATGGACTCGAGCACGGAGCCGATCTGGCTCGCCCCGTCGCCGAAGTAGTTGACGGTGACGTCTGAGCCCTCTCGGGCAGAGGCGCTGTGCTTCTGCGCCCACGCGTTGCCCGCGGCCATGGGGGCACCGCCGCCGACGATGGCGTTGGTGCCGAGGGCACCGGCCTCAAACCACTGCAGGTGCATGGAGCCGCCGCGCCCCCGGCAGTAGCCCTGAGCGAGTCCGAGGATCTCCGCGAGGGTCTTCTGCAGCACCTCGCGCACGTCGCCGGGTGTCGGGTCGTCGGGGTCCATGCTGCCGCCGCTCACGTGGGTGAGCACTTTGGCGAGGAACTGGTGGTGGCCGCGGTGGGAGCCGTTGACGGCATCCGTCGACCGCATGCCGATGATGGAGCCGACCGCGCCGCCCTCCTGGCCGATGCTCGAGTGGGCTGGCCCGTGCACGAGCCCTTCGCCGGCGAGTTCGAGCACGGTCTCCTCGAAGGCGCGGATGAGGTGCAGCTGGGCGAGCATGCCGGCGAGCAGCGCCGGGTCGGCGCGCTTCCAGTCGGCGGCGGTGGTGCTCAGCTGCACCCACGGCTCGGTGGTCTCAAGACGTTGAATCTTCGGCATGGTCACTCATCCCCATTGACGGGCACCCGCTCTGGGCCGGGTGTTGAGCGCCAGCATACACATTGATTGCATCCAATGACAAGAGTTTTCAGCAATCTGGCCTGGCCTGCTCGACAGATTCGATGACTCTGGATACAATCAGGGCAGGCCGCGGGGTTGCGGCCACGGTCACGACACAGGCAAGGCAGGTCATCCATGGCCCTTCCCGGACTCCGCGGCACCGACCACATCGGCTTCACCGTGCCCAACCTCGACGAGGCAGACGACTTCTTCGTGAACACGATCGGCTGCGAACGCGTCTACTCGCTGGGGCCGTTCGAGAACGACGAGAGCGACTGGATGCTGGAGCACCTCGCCGTGCACCCGCGCACCGTCATGCGCAGGCTCAACTTCTACCGCTGCACCTTCGGCTCCAACTTCGAGGTCTTCGAGTATGAGGCCGCTGACGGGCAGGCGCCCCAGCCCCGCAACAGTGACATCGGCGGTCACCACCTCGCGTTCTACGTCGACGACCTCGACGCCGCGATCGCCTACCTGAAGTCGAAGGGCATCCGCGTGCTGGGCGAGCCCACCACGAGCAGGAACGCCAGCGAGGGCCAGCGCTGGGTGTACTTCCTCTCACCGTGGGGGATGCAGTTCGAGCTCGTGAGCTTCCCGGGCGGCAAGGCGTACGAAAAGGATGCGCCGGTGCTGCTGTGGCACCCCGCCGATCCGGCCAAGTAACGCGGATGCGCGAGAGTGAGAGTGGGAGCGGCATCGTGAGCGCCATCAGCACCGTGCGATCGGCGGCCACCCGCGACGGTGCCGCGAGCGCCCGCATCGCCGACAGCATCCGTGACGAGATCCTCGGCGGCAGACTCACACCGGGCACCCGCATACGTCAGGAGGAGATCGCGGACCGCTTCGGCGCGAGCAGGCTTCCCGTGCGGGAGGCGCTGCGACGCCTCGAAGCAGACGGGCTCGTCACCCTCGTCGCCAACACCGGCGCCTGGGTGTCGCGGCTCACGCTCGACGAGTGCGTGGAGATCTACCAGACACGCGAGAGGATCGAGCCGCTGCTGCTGCGCTACGCCGCCGCACAGCACACCCCCGAGGTCGTCGACCGTCTCCGCCGACTCGCCGAGCGGATGGAGGGCACCGACGATGTCGAGGAGTTCCTCACGCTCGACCGCGAGTTCCACCTCCTCTCCTACGAAGGTTCCGGAACATCCCTGCTCGGTGAGCTGGTGGACCGACTGTGGAACGCCACCCAGCACTACCGCCGCGCCTACTCGCAGTCGCTCGACCACCACCGTCGGCGCATCGTGCATGACGAGCACCACCTGCTCACCGCAACGCTGGGCGAGGGCGACATCGACGGTGCCGAGCAGGTGCTCGAGGGCCACATTCGTCGAACGCGTCTTCAGCTCGCCCAGCACCCCGAAGTCTTCGACGTCGCCGACGACTAGGCACCCAGTCCCCCACACCGCGAGAAAGGAACGCTCATGGCGATCACGACCACCAACCCCGCGACAGGGGTCACCGAGGCAGAATTCGAACCGCACGACGCCGCCGAAATCGAACGTCGGCTCGCCGAGGCTGACGCGGCTGCCCGTGCGCTCCGCGGAACCGACTTCGCCACTCGCGCCGCGTGGATGCACGCCACCGCAGATCTTCTCGACTCGGAGGCGGAGGAGGTCGCACGGCTGCTCACGATCGAGATGGGCAAGCCGATCGCACAATCCCGCGCCGAAGTGCACAAGTGTGTGAAGAACATGCGATTCTACGCGGACCGGGCCGAGGAGTTCCTCGCCGACGAAGCGCTCGATGACCCGTCACGTGTGGGCGCCTCGAAAGCGTGGACGCGCTACGAGCCGCTCGGCGTGGTTCTCGCCGTCATGCCGTGGAACTACCCGCTCTGGCAGGTCATCCGCTTTGCCGCGCCCGCACTCATGGCCGGCAACGCCGGGGTGCTCAAGCACGCCTCGAACGTGCCCCAGTCGGCGCTCTACCTCGACACCCTGTTCGAGCGGGGCGGCTTTCCCACGGGTTCGTTCCGCACCCTCCTCATCGGCTCCGCTGCCGTGGCGGACATCATCGCCGACCGACGAGTGAAGGCCGTGACGCTGACCGGCTCGGAGCCTGCGGGCCGCTCAGTTGCCGCAACAGCGGGCGAGCACATCAAGAAGACCGTCCTGGAACTCGGCGGTTCCGACCCCTTCATCGTCCTGCCGAGCGCGGACGTCACGAGGGCGGCAGAGACCGCCGTCACCGCCCGCGTGAACAACAACGGGCAGTCCTGCATCGCGGGCAAGCGCTTCATCGTGCACACGGATGTCTACGACGAGTTCGTCGAGGCGTTCAGCGACCGCATGGGGGCACTCGTCGTGGGTGACCCGCTCGAGGAGGCGACCGAGGTGGGTCCGCTCGCCACCGCATCCGGTCGGGACGAACTCGCCGACCTCGTCGACGACGCCGTCGCGAAGGGAGCCACTGTGAGAGTGGGGGGCTCTGCCGTCGACGGCCCCGGCTGGTTCTACGCTCCGACAGTGCTCGAGGGCATCACCGAATCGATGCGCCTCTACGCGGAAGAGGCGTTCGGGCCGGTGGCGACGGTGCATCGGGTTCGTGACCTTGACGAAGCGGTCGCCGTGGCGAACTCCACCACGTTCGGCCTCAGCTCATCGCTGTGGACGAACGATGCCGCGGAAGAGAAGCTCGTCACCGCGTCGCTCGACGCGGGCGCCGTGTTCATCAACGGGATGACCGTCTCCTACCCCGAGCTGCCCTTCGGGGGGATCAAGGACTCCGGGTACGGGCGCGAGCTCGCGGCATCGGGCATCCGCGAGTTCTGCAACCTCAAGACGGTGTGGAAGGCCTGAACGATCAGCCCGGCGGCACTCAGTCGGCGTCGCCGGGCAGCTCGTAGCCCGCCTGCTCGAGAGTCGCTCCCCCGCTGTAGCCCCAGACCGTGACGACCGGATCGGTGTCCGAGGCGTTCTCGAGCCCGTGGTACACGTTCCTCGGCACGAAGACGACGTCGCCCGCCTCGAGGTGCAGCGACTCGTCGCCCACGTGCTTGATCGCGGTTCCGGAGATCACGTACTCCCACTCCTCCGCGTTGGGATGGCGATGGATGTCGTGCTTCGACCCGGGACGCAGCACGGTTCGCCCCACCACGGTCTGCTCCGCGCCAACCGTCTCCGCGGTGATGAGCCACCGCACCTCCATGTCGACCCAGCCGCGATCGGCGCTGAGGCTCGCGTCGGCGGGAACAGCGGCGGATTTCACGACGTAGGGGTGACCGGTCATGTCGATCTCTCTTTCAATCTCGATTCAGTACTCGTTGGCGACGAAGAGCTCCTGCGCCGGGAACAGGGTGAGCACGGTCGTGCCGGTGTCGGTGACGACCACCTCCTCCTCGATGCGCGCCGCGGAGACACCGTCGGCGGCGGGGCAGTAGGTCTCGAGCGCGAACACCATGCCGGTCTGGATCTCCACCGGGTCGTCGAAGGAGTTCAGCCGGGAGATGATGGGGCGCTCGTGCAGTCCGAGGCCGAGGCCGTGCGCGAACTGCAGGCCGAACGCCTCGAGTTCACTGTCGAACCCGAACTCCTGCGCCCTGGGGAACATCTTCGCGACCTCGTCGCTGCCGACGCCGGGGCGCACGGCCGCCATGGCGCGGTCCATCCACTCCCGCGCCCGCTTGTAGGCGTCCTTCTGAACCTGCGTCGCCGACCCCACCCCGAAGGTGCGGTAGTAGCAGGTGCGGTACCCGTTGAACGAGTGGATGATGTCGAAGAAGGCCTGGTCACCGGGGCGGATGATGCGGTCGGTGAAGTTGTGGGGGTGCGGATTGCAGCGGTCTCCGGAGATCGCGTTGATGGCTTCGACCTGGTCGGAGCCGAGCTCATAGAGCCGCTTATTGGCGAGGGCAACGATGTCGTTCTCGCGCACGCCCGGCTTCAGCGCCTCGGAGATGTCCTGATACACCCCGTCGACCATGGCCGCCGCCTGGTTGAGCAGCATGAGCTCGTCCTGCGACTTGATGACGCGGGCGTCGAGCATGGCCTGCTGAGCATCGGCGATGCGCAGCCCCTGTCGCTCCAGCTCGAAGAGGAACGGTGGCTCCACGAGGTCGATGCCTAGCGGGGCATCCGCGAGTCCTTCGGCACTGAGGATGGACTTGATCTCGGCGACCGCCGTTTTCATGAGCCCTGCCTCGGGGGCGACGGCTCCGCGGAATCCGAGGAATCCGGCCCGGTAGTGATCGTCGGGCGTCCACTGGGAATAGAGCTTGTGGTGCTTCACCGCCGAGCCGAAGTCCCAGAGGATGGGCTCTCTGCCGGGCAGGAGCAGCGCGTAGCGAATCATCTTGTCGCCGAGGCCGCCACCGATCCAGGTCTGCGTGGTGTAGCGGATGTTGTAGAAGTCGAAGAGGAGGAACGCACCGCAGTCGGCGGCATCGAGCGCGGCGTGCGCGCGTGCCAACCTGTACCGTCGCAGGCGGTCGAAGTCGACGCGCGACTCGTAGTCGATCCCCATGTGGCCGGGGGCAGCGATGGGCCGGGACCAGTCGTGGTCACTCGCGGCGTTCGGCGCTGTCGACCGGTGGGGGGTGTGCTGGTGTGCGCTCACGGTGTTCTCCAGTGGATGTCGAGCCTGAGGCTGCGGGGCCACTGTCCTGTGGCCCCGCAGTCGTCAGCAGTGCGGTGTGCGGATCACCACTCCGGAGCGACCGAGGGGTCGCTCGCGTTGTCGGCGGTGACCTTCACCGACGGCATCAGCAGGTCGCTGACCGACTCACCGGTGAGCACCTTGTGTGCGAGCACGACGGCGTTCTCCCCGTCCCACGAGGAGGACTGGAAGACGGTTCCGTCGAGTTCGCCGGAGATCACGAGGGGGTTGCCCAGTTTCGTGTTTCCGATGGAGGTGATGTAGAGCGGGGCAGGGTCGATCCCGCGTGCCTTGAGCGCGTCGATCGCGCCGGCGACCATGGTGTCGTCCGCGGCGTAGATTCCCTGCACGTTCTCCGGTCCGACCGCGGTGAGCATCTCGGAGACGGCGATCTGGGAGTCGTCCTTGTTCCAGTCGCCCGGCTGCTCCGCGAGGATCGTCACGTTGGGGCACTTGTCGGCGACCGTGTCGACGAATCCGTCACGCCGGGTGGTGGCGGTCGAGTTTCCGGTGAGGCCGTTGACCATGAGGATGCCGACCTCTTCGCTGCCGACGAGGTCGCACATGATTTCGGCCGAGGCCACGCCCTGACCGTAGGTGTCGGGGCCCGAGAAGGCTGCAGTGAGTGACTTGTCCTCCGGGTTGACATCGGAGTTGGTGACGGTGACGGGAATGCCGGCCGACTGCGCCGCGGCGAGGCAGGGCCGCACGGTGTCGCCGACGGCGGGCCAGAGGATGATGAGGTCTGGCTGTGCGGCGATGGCGACTTCGCATTCGCTGGCCTGTCGGTCGGCGTCGTACTGCGAGTTGGTGATGGTGAGGGAGATGCCGAGCTCGGCGGCCTTGGCCTCCATGGGGGGCAGGTAGGTGGTGCCATACGGTTGGTCGGTGCCCTGCGGCAGCAGCGCATACACGTGGTAGTTGTCGTCTCCGGCCTCGCCGTTGTTGCCTTCGGCGCTCGTGCAGCCGGTGATGGCGAGCGCGGCCACGGACAGCAGACCGACGATGGTCAGTGCTCGTTGGGATCGCATTATTGACTCTCTTTCTGCATCTTGGTTATTACTCGTGTATCACTCATGTTATTCGTGTCGGCCGTGGGTAGCGGCCCTGCTCCAGGCCGGGTTAGGTCTGGCCCCTCTCGCGACGCATCACGGACGATTTGAGTCCGTTCAGAGCCGCGCGAAGACTTGCGGGGTCGGAGATCACTGCGAGGAGCAGGATTCCTCCGATGAAGATGTCCTGAATGTCGACCTGCACGCCCGAGAGCGTGAGCGCGACCTGCAGGATGCCGAGCGAGAACGCACCGATGAGCGTGCCGAGCACGGAGCCTCGACCGCCATTGAGCAGCACCCCGCCGATGATGGCGGCGGCGAAGCTCGCGAGCAAGACAGTGGACCCGGCGGTGGGATCTGCCGCCGTGCGCTCGAGCGTGTTGATGACGCCCGCGAGGGCGGCGACGAATCCCGAGATCATGAACCCCGTCGTGATGCGGCGGCGCGTGGGGATCCCCGCCTCCGTCGCAGCCTGGCGATTGCCGCCGACCGCGTAGAACTCACGGCCCGCCTTGATCCTCGTGAGGAACAGCTGCAGCGCGACGAAGACGAGGATGAACAGCAGGATGCGGGGAGTGAGCGGGCCGAGGAGGGGCGCCCCGAACGCGAGCCCGAAGTCGATGTCGGCCATCCGCACCGGCTGCTCGTCGGACAGCACGAAGGCGAGCCCTCGCAGGGCGAACAGCATGCCGAGTGTCGCGATGAAGGAGTTGATTCCGACGATGACGACGAAGAAGGCGTTGATGAGACCGATCACGATCCCGGTGGCCAGTGCGGCGAGGATGCCGAGGTAGGGGTTGGGCACGAGGGCCATGACGACACCGCAGACTGCGAGAGTGCTGGCGACGCTGAGGTCGAGCTCGCCGAGCAGGATGACGGCGGTGAGCCCCAGCGCGACGAGTCCGATGAGGGCGACACGGCCCAGCGTGACCTGGATCGAGGTGATGGCGATGGGTTCGAAGATGAGCGCGAATGTCGCCACCACGACGAGCAGTGCGACGGCTCGCCCTTCCGTTCGCCGGGCGACGAACACCCGGGCGTTGTCGAGGAAGCCGCCCGTGCGCTGATCGAGCTTGATCGTCTGCGTCATCGCTTGGCCACCTTTCGCGCCAGTACATCTATGGAGACCGCAACGATGATGAGCAGGCCGATCGCCATCTGCTGCAGCCCGAAACCGATTCCGGAAAGCACGAGCACGTTGGTGAGTACGCTCACGAAGATCACACCGAGCAGGGTTCGCAGCACACTGCCTTTGCCGCCGAAGACGCTCGTGCCGCCGATGATGATGGCGGCGAGGGCCTGGAAGTCGTAGCCCTGTGACATGGATGAGACCGCGGTGTTGGAGAACGCCGCGAGGGCGAAGCCCGCGATCATCGCGGCGACCGCGGTGATGAGAAAAGCGCCCACGACGACCCCCACCGTGTTCACCCCTGCCAGTCGTGTCGCCTCTTTGTTGGAGCCGAAGGCGCGCACGGTGAAGCCGAAGGCTGTCTTGCTCATGACGAACCACAGGGCGATGGCGATGACGACGAGCAGGATTGCGGAGAGCGGGATCGGCCCGAGCTTCGCCTGGCCGAAGGCGCGGATGGGCCCGTCGGGTGGTCCGAAGACGATGCTGCCGCCGGAGAGCCAGCGCAGCACGCCGAGCCCGATGAACGTCGTGGACAGGGTGACGATCACGGCGTTGGCTTTGAAGAACCCGACAGCGATCCCGTTGACCAGGCCGTAGAGCACGGCGATGACGAGCGCGAGGGCCATGGCCGGTAGAAGCCCGAACTCGTTGCTCACTCCGATGAGCACGACGGCCGCGGTGGCGACCTGCGCGACGATGGAGAGGTCCAGGTAGTTGCCGCTGACGACGACGAAAGTCATGCCGAGCGCGACGATGCCGATAGGGGCGGCGCGGTAGAACACGTCGGTGATGTTGGCGAGGGATGCGAATCCGTCGACGAAGAGTGCGGCCGCGATGACGAGCAGGATCGTGACGACGACGACTCCGCGCTCGGCGATCCACGGGAGGAACTGGAACCGCGGGGGGTGCTCGTCGGCCTGACCTTCGTGGACGGTGATGGCTTCGGTATAGGTCGGTGTCGACATTATGCAACCGCCATTCGTGCTCCGGAGGCCAACGCCATGACGGACTTCTCGTTCGCATCGTCGCCGCGCAGGGTTCCCGCGATCCGTCCATCGCGGATGACGTGGATCGTGTCGGAGAGGTCAAGGAGCTCAGGGAGGTCAGAGCTGACGATGAGCACTGCGGCACCGCCGGAGGCCAGTTCGTTGACGAGTCGATGGATTTCCGCTTTGGCGCCGACATCGACTCCGCGGGTGGGCTCGTCCAGGATGATGAGGTCGGGTTTGCGGCCCAGCCACTTCGCGATGACCACTTTCTGCTGGTTGCCTCCGGAGAACATCCCGACCTCGCGCTGGATGTCTGGGGGTCGCAGCCCGACGACGTCGACCAGTCGACGCACGTACTTGCGGATCTTCCCCGTGCTGAGCACCCTGCCGGTGGTGAGCGCCCCGCGGTTCGGCAGGGCGACGTTGTCGGTGACGCTCATGTTGAGCGCGGCCCCGTCGGTGCGCCGCTCCTCGGGGACGTAGCCGATGCCGGCGCGCACCGCTGACTGGTAGCTCCCGATCCGGCGAGGCTTCCCGTTGTGCATCATGGTGACGGTGCCGGCGTCTCTCGGGTCCGCCCCGATGATGGCGCGCACGAGTTCGGTGCGTCCGGCTCCGACGAGTCCGCCGAGACCCACGATCTCGCCCGCGCGCACGTCGAGGTCGACGCTGTGCACCTTCTTTGCGCGAATCCCGCGCGCACTGAGCACGACCTCACCGATGGCGACGTCCGCACGGCGGCTGGCGAGCTCAGTGGCGAGCTCACGTCCGACCATGGCGTCGATGACGGCGATGGGGGTCGTGTCGCCGATCGGCTGACTCGAGACGAGCTTTCCGTCGCGGAGCACCGTGACGGTGTGGCCGATGCGGAACACCTCGGGGATGCGGTGCGAGATGTAGATGATCGCCATGCCCGCGGCGGCGAGCCGCTGCAGCATGTCGAGAAGGTAGTCGGTCTCCGCCGGAGTGAGGGTGGCGGTCGGTTCGTCGAGGATGAGCACCTTCGGCTTGCGGGCGACGGCGCGGGCGATCTCGACGAACTGGCGCAGCGCCATGGAGAGGCGGGCGATCCGCTCGTTGAGGTCCACCTCGACACCGATTTCGGCGAGCGCCTCGCGCGCGATGCGGGCAGTCTCGCGGGAGTCGATGATTCCGCCGCGATTGGGGGTGACCCCGAGCACGATGTTCTCGGCGACGGTCATCTCCGGGATGAGGCTGAGTTCCTGGTGCACGAGAGCCACGCCCGCTTCCAGCGCCGCCCTCGGGCCGCCGGTGAGCGGCTCTCCTTCCACGAGGATCCGGCCGCCGTCGGGAACGAGGATGCCGGCGAGCATGCGCATGAGTGTGGACTTGCCCGCGCCGTTCTCTCCCACCACGGCGTGGACTTCGCCGGGGTGCACTCGGACGGAGACGGCGTCGACCGCGACGGCCCCGCCGAAGATCTTGACGACGTCGACGGCCTCGATCACCGCCGCTGGCCCTCCTGTTGTCTCGGTGGCGATGGTCATTCAGATCATCACCATTCCGCCGTCGATCTGGATGAGCTGGCCAGTCATGTAGTCGCTCTCGGCACTCGCGAGGAACGAGGCGACACCGACGATGTCGGCGGGGTACGAATAGCGACCCATGGGAATCGCGGTTGCGGCGATCGTGTCCATCGAGGTTCCGGGCTTGTCGAACAGGCCCATCTCGGTGAGGTCTTTGTCGAGCTGCTCCCACATCTCGGTGCGCACCACGCCGGGTGCGTAGCCGTTCACGGTGATGTTGTAGTCGATGAGGGACTTGGCCCCCGCCTTGATGAGGCCGAGCACGGCGTGCTTGCTCGCCGTGTAGACGGAGGAGTCGATGAAGGCATCGCGCGAGAGGATCGAGCCGACATTGATGATCTTGTAGGGGAAGTCCTGTGCGCCCTGGTCACGCATCTGGCGTCCCGCGGCCTGCATGCAGTTGAAGGTGCCCCAGGCGTTGATGTCGTTGATGAGGCGCCAGTTCTGTTCCGTTGCCTCGAGGAAGAACATTGGTTTGTTGATGCCCGCGTTGTTGAGGAGCACGTTGATGCTGCCGAATTCGGTGACCGTGTGCGCGACAGCCTTGGCGGCATCCTCGACCTTGGTGACATCGATGTGCACGGCGGTGGCGACACCGCCGTCTTTGACTATGGCGTCGGCGGTCTCCTGCGCGCCATCGAGGTTGAGGTCGGCGAGACAGACGCTCGCCCCCTGGGCGGCGTAGTGCCTGCCGATGGCGGCGCCCATTCCCTGAGCACCGCCGGTGATGAGGATGTTCTTCCCTGCCAGCCGAGTTGTGTCCATCGCTCTCTCCCGCCTCGAGATGTCTGCTCGCGTGTCGCGCCACCTCGTGTGTACGGAGAAGAACGTTGCCTTCTCATCTTCGAGATGGTGTGTTGTGAGAGTTTACACAGGGCGGGGCCTCTTGCCAATAGGCGCGATACAATTGACTCGCACAGAACATATCTGGCAATGGACCGAGAAAAGCAGGCACCTCGAGTGCACACCGTTTTCTCCCATCAACACGACCCCGGCAGAGGAGCATGAGTGGACGACGAGAACGGCGGGGAATGGACCCTCGTCGGAGCGCGGATCCGAGCGGCCCGAGAGGCCAAGGGTATGAGCGTGCGAGAACTCGCACGCCGCATCGATGTCTCGGCCAGCCACGTGTCCCAGGTGGAGCGGGGGCTCGCCTCTTTCAGCGTCCGCGCCCTCTACACCGTCGCCGGCGTGCTGGGGATCTCCATGGACAGCCTCTTCGAACCCGTGGATGGCGACGCGGAGCTGTCATCGCCGCAGGCACTGCCGGACGGAGCTCTGGGCTCATCGCTTGACGACGCCGGCATCGTGCAGCGCGTCGGCGACCGGCCCACCATCACCCTCGCCTCCGGCCCGCGCTGGGAGCGGTTGACGGCGCGGCCCGAAACCATGTGCGAGTTCATCGAGGTGATCTACCAGCCCGCGAACGCAGCCACCCAGTCCATTGACTTCGTCCGGCACGAGGGCCGAGAGTACGGGATCGTCACCCGCGGCTCACTGACCGTGCAGGTCGGCTTCGAGTCGACCGTGCTCGACGAGGGGGACTCGATTGCACTGGACTGCAGCACCCCGCACCGCTTCTGGAACGACACGGCCGAGGAGGTGCGAGCGATCTGGTTCGTGCTCGATCGCTACCCTGACCCACACGAGCCAGGCTCGCAGGCAACGACACCCTCGTCGCACCGAGATGCGAGCACGGTAGCCCACACGATGAGCGGCTCAGGCTTCGCCTCCTGACGCCGCCTACAGCAGGTCGCGCCGACTGACCTCGGCGATCGCGCCCCAGTCGCCGTGCTGCAGCTCTGAGTCGGCGAGCGCGCGCTCGAACACCGCGATGAGCGCCGGCATCGTGGCGAGGTTCACGCCGCCGCTTGCCGCTACGTCTTCGGCGAGCTGCAGGTCCTTGCGGCCGAGCTCGATGTGGAAACCTGGTGGGTAGTACGACTGCTCCACGATCTCACGACCGTACCCCTCGTAGACGACGCCGCCGAAGAGGCTGCTCGTGAGCAGCTCGACGAACAGTTCGGGCTCGACCCCCTGACGCTCCGTCATCGCGATCGACTCGCCGAGCGCTTGCATGGCGTGAATGATGTTGTAGTTCACCGACACCTTCACCGCGTTCGCCACGCCCGGCTTCTCGCCAAAGCGCCACACGCGCTTGCCGAGCAGCTCGAGAAGCGGCACGACGGTGTCCACGACGGCTGCCTCCCCCGCAGCGAGGATGTTCAGCTGCCCCGCCGCCGCTACGTCTGGTCGGCCGAGCACGGGCGCGGCGATGTACCCCGCTCCTGCCTCCGCGAACAGTGCCGCAAGTCGCTCCGTTGCCGCGGGGCTGATCGACGCCATGTTGACGTGAGTGCGACCGGATGCCGCAGCCGCAGCACCCGCGTCGAGCACCGCCTCAGCGGCCTCATCGTTGGCGAGCATGCTGAACGATACGTCGGCGGCGAGTGCGTCCTCGGGCGACGAGGCCCGCTGGAAACCCTCCGCGACGAGCTCGTCGACGGGGCCGGTGGACCGGTTCCACACTGTCACGCGGTGCCCCGCCCCGAGCAAGCGCCTAGCCATGCCGGAACCCATGTTGCCGAGCCCGAGGAACCCTAGCTGGTGCGCTGTGCCGCTCACTCCTCGCCCCGACCCGCCGCTGTGTTCAGGTGCGACTGAGAGTCGCGCTTGAGGTTCAGCGGCCCATCAATCGTGTAGTAGCGACGCCCGGCGACAATGAGCTCTTCCGCGGGGAACTTCGTGATGACCTCGCAACCCTCTGCCGTCACCACGACCTCCTCCTCGATGCGCGCCGCACCCCAGCCGTCGGCGGAGGGCCAGTAGGTCTCCAGCGCGAACACCATGCCCTCCTGGATCTCCTCGGGGTGGTCGAGCGAGGTGAGCCGCGAGAAGATCGGCTTCTCCCAGATCGACAGGCCCACACCGTGGCCGTACTGCAGGGCGAACGCCGCTTCCTCGTCCGGGAAGCCGAACTCCTGCGCCGTCGGCCAGACTTTCACGATATCCGC
The DNA here is from genome assembly GCA_035444505.1 of Terrimesophilobacter sp. Classification (GTDB taxonomy): domain Bacteria; phylum Actinomycetota; class Actinomycetes; order Actinomycetales; family Microbacteriaceae; genus Terrimesophilobacter. The sequence goes on along the minus strand of DAOMOV010000030.1, from coordinate 152 downwards.
TGTCGTCGCACCCGGCTTCACGAGCGCGATCGCGCGGTCCATGTACTCGCGCGCTCGCGTGTACGCGTCGCGCTGCGCCGAGCTCGCCGAACCGACCGCGAAGGTGCGGTAGTAGCAGGTGCGGTAGCCGTTCCAGCTGTGCAGGATGTCGA
>DAOMOV010000029.1:0-13580 GCA_035444505.1 Terrimesophilobacter sp. | reverse complement strand
GAGACCACCCGAACAGAAAGCGCAGCATGGACTTCGGAGCAGTACTTCAGACCAACCCGCCCGCATCCCGCACCGTCCACCTGGCGAAGCTCGCCGAGCAGTACGGCTTCAGCCACGTGTGGACCTTCGACTCGCACCTGCTCTGGCAGGAGCCGTACGTCATCTACTCGAAGATTCTCGCCGAGACGCACCGCGTCATGGTGGGGCCCATGGTGACGAACCCCGCGACGCGCGACTGGACGGTCACGGCAAGCCTCTACGCGACCCTCAACGAGCTGTACGGCAACCGCACCATCTGCGGCATCGGCCGAGGCGACTCGGCGGTGCGCGTCACGAACGGCGCCCCCACGACGCTGAAGACCCTGCGGGAGTCGATTCACGTCATCCGCGAGCTCGCGAACTCGCGGGCCGTGGAGTACAACGGGGCGACCCTGCAGTTTCCGTGGTCGCGCGGCTCGCAGCTCGACGTGTGGGTTGCCGCGTACGGCCCGCTCGCGCTGAAGCTCACCGGCGAGGTGGGTGACGGGTTCATCCTGCAGCTCGCCGACGTCGATATTGCCAAGTGGATGATCACCTCCGTGCGCGAGGCCGCTGAGGCGGCGGGCCGCGACCCCGCGAGCATCAAATTCTGTGTCGCCGCGCCCATGTACATCGGTGACAAGACGAAGGATGCCCGTGCCCACATGCGCGACCAGTGCCGCTGGTTCGGCGGCATGGTCGGCAACCACGTTGCTGACATCGTTGCGAAGTACGGCACCGAGGGCAGGGTTCCGAAGGCCCTCACCGACTACATCGAGGGACGCAAGGGCTACGACTACAACGAGCACGGTCGCGCGGGCAACACTCACACCGACTTCGTGCCCGACGACATCGTGGAGCGCTTCTGCATCCTCGGCGACGCATCCGATCACATCGCAAAACTCGAGGAGCTGAAGTCGATAGGGGTCGACCAGTTCGCCGGCTACCTTCAGCACGACAACAAGGAGGAGACCCTGCGCGTGTACGGCGAGACGGTCATTCCTGCCCTGACCGACGAGATCACGGCGAAGGGCTAATGTAAGCGGTATGACCACTGGCACTTCCCGCCCCGCAGACCCCGAAACCGGCACCCTCACACACGACCTCGACCGCGCCCACGTGTTCCACTCCTGGTCGGCGCAGGGCTCCCTCAACCCGTTCCTCGTCGCCGGCGCGGCGGGCACTCGCGTGAGGGACTACGACGGCAAGGAGTACCTCGACTTCTCGAGCCAGCTCGTCAACACGAACGTGGGCCACCAGCATCCGAAGGTCATCGAGGCGATCAAGAAGCAGGCCGACACCCTGGCGACGATCGCCCCCGCGCACGGAAACCTTGCCCGCGGTGAGGCCGCGAAGCGCATCGTCGCCCGCGCGCCCGAGGGCTTCAACAAGGTGTTCTTCACCAACGGCGGTGCGGATGCGAACGAGAACGCGATTCGGATGGCTCGCCTGCACACGGGTCGCGACAAGGTGTTCACCACCTATCGCTCCTACCACGGCAACACGGGTTCCGCCATTGTCGCAACGGGCGACTGGCGGAGGCAGCCCAACGAGTACGCGCGCGGGCACGTGCACTTCTTCGGTCCGTTCCTGTACCGCAGCGAGTTCTGGGCCACCACCCCCGAGCAGGAGTCGGAGCGCGCGCTGCACCACCTCAAGCGCATGATCCAGTCGGAGGGCCCGCAGACGGTTGCGGCGATCCTCGTCGAATCGATCCCCGGCACCGCGGGCGTGCTCCTTCCCCCGCCCGGCTACCTCGAGGGCCTGCGTGCGATTGCCGATGAGTACGGCATCATGCTCATCCTCGACGAGGTCATGGCTGGCTTTGGCCGCACCGGAAAGTGGTTCGCGTTCGACAATTTCGGTGGCAAGCCCGACCTCATCACCTTCGCGAAGGGCGTCAACTCGGGCTACGTTCCCGCCGGTGGTGTGATCATCAGTGACCCCATCGCCGCGGCGTTCGACGACCGCGTCTTCCCCGGCGGCCTCACCTACTCGGGGCACCCCCTCGCGATGGGCTCCATCGTCGGCGCACTCGACGCCATGGAGGCCGAGGGCATCGTCGAGAACGCGCGCCTCATCGGCGAGAAGCACCTCACCCCTGGGCTTGCGGAGCTCGCGGCAAAGCATCCCATGATCGGTGAGGTGCGGGGGCTCGGTGTGTTCTGGGCTCTCGACCTCGTTGCCGACCCCGCTACGCGTGAGCCGGTCGCGGCATCCGTCATCGGGGCGCTCAAGGGAGAGCTCATGAAGCGGGGCCTGCTGCCGTTCACGGCCGACAACCGCCTCCACGTGGTGCCGCCGTGCATCGTCACCCCCGACGAGGTCGCCGAGGCGCTCGCCATCTACGACGAGGCCCTCACCGCGGTCGGCTAGGCAGTGGTGACCCAGCGCACGCGGGCGGGCGGTTCACAGGCGCCGTCGATTAAGATTGACGGATGCCTCAGTACCCCTCCGCGTTCAGCGTCAACGTTCGCGACCTGATCCACAAACCCGGCGAGTACCGTGACCGCACGCTGACGGTCGCGCTCGCCGAGGACTGGGCCAACGCCGTCATCGGCGTGCGGGCCGGAACGAGTGTGGAGGCTAAGCTGCGTCTCGAGTCGCTGCACGAGGGCATTCTGGTGAGCTCCGACATCGAGGTGACCGCGACGGGGGAGTGCGTGCGCTGCCTGGCCGAGGTGAAGCATCCGGTCGAAGTCGAAATTCAGGAGCTTTTCGCGTACGCTTCTGATGACGCTCTGGAGTACGCGATTCACGGCGACCACGTGGACCTTGAACCCGTCATCAGAGATGCGGTGGTGCTTGCACTGCCGTTCCAGCCCGTCTGTCAAGACGACTGCCCCGGCCTGTGCCCACAGTGCGGCGTGCGGTTGCTCGATGAGCCGGGGCACGAGCACGAGAAACCGGCTGACCCCCGGTGGGCGGCGCTCGCGGGGCTGACAGAGACCAAGCTGGCAGCGAGCACCGAAGAGCAGTAAGCCCAAGACCGCACCAAGATTTTCAGAAAGCAGGCAGAACCATGGCAGTCCCCAAGCGCAAGATGTCTCGCGCCAGCACCCGCGCGCGCCGCGCCCAGTGGAAGGCGAACCCGCCTGCACTCGTCAAGACGATCGAGAACGGCAAGGTCGTCTACAGCCTTCCGCACCGCGCGAAGGTCGTTGAGGACTCGGCCGGCACGCCCCTCTACCTGGAGTACAAGGGCCGCAAGGTCGCTGACGTCTGAGTCGCGACACCCTTCAGAGATGACCGGTCATCGCGACGCTGCTGAGCTCGCGAAGGCTCTTGGTGTCACCGTCGAGCCGGGCCTGCTTGAGCTTGCGCTGACGCACCGCTCGTTCAGCTACGAGAACGGTGAGGTGCCGCACAACGAGCGCCTCGAGTTTCTCGGCGACTCCGTCGTGGGCATCGCGGTCACCGATCGCCTGTATCGCGAGCACCCCGACGTCGACGAGGGCGAACTCGCCAAGCAACGTGCGAGTCTCGTCAGCACCGCCGCGCTCGCCGAAGCCGCCACGCTCATCGACCTGGGTGCATTCGTGCGCCTCGGCCGCGGTGAGGAGCTCACGGGCGGTCGCTCGAAACCGTCGATTCTGGCTGACACCTTCGAGGCGGTCATGGGTGCCGTCTACCTCTCGGCGGGGCAGGATGCCGCGAGCGCGCTCGTTCTGCGGCTGCTGAAGCCGCTCTTCAACGACCCCGAGCGCTCCGGCGCCGCCCTCGACCCCAAGACTGCGCTGCAGGAGCTCGCCTTCGCGTGCGGCCTCGACGCCCCTGCCTATCGGGTCGACGGCGAGGGTCCGCAGCACGCGCGAGTCTTCACGGCAACGGTCACCGTCGGCGCGGTTCAGGCGATGGGCGAGGGCACCAGCAAGAAGCACGCGGAGATGGCCGCCGCCCTCGAGGCGTGGACCACGCTGTCATCGCAGAATGCGGACGGAACCGACCCGTCCCCCGCGTCAGGGGTCTGACGTGCCCGAACTCCCCGAGGTCGAGGTCGTGCGCCTCGGCATCGCCGCCTCCGTCACGGGTGCCACCGTCACCGCGGTTGACGTCACTGAACCGCGGTCGCTGCGGCGGCATCCGGGTCCGCCAGAGGACTTCATCGCTCGACTCGAGGGCTCTGTGCTCGCTGCTCCCGAGCGTCGCGGCAAGTTCCTGTGGCTGCCCCTGGAGGGTGGCACGCCCGAGGCGCTCGTCGTGCACCTCGGCATGAGCGGGCAGGTTCTGCTGCGCGAGGCGGGGGTCGCGGATGCGCGCACCCGCATCCGCATCGACGTTGAGGGGGCGGCGGGTCGGTTCCGGCTCAACTTCGTCGATCAGCGCATCTTCGGGTCGATGGCGATCGATGAGCTGGCGGTGACGGCGGATGCTCCGGGCGGGTTGGTGCCGGCATCCGTCGCCCACATCGCCCGCGACCCGCTCGACCCCCGGTTCGATGAGCGTCGCTTTTTCACGCGACTCGCGACGAAGCGCACGGGCATCAAACGCGCCCTGCTCGATCAGACGCTCATGAGCGGTGTCGGCAACATCTACGCCGACGAGGCGCTGTGGATCGCGCGCATTCACTACGACCAGCCCGCCGACACGCTCTCCCGCGCGAAGGCGAAGGCGCTGCTCGTCGCCGTGCGTGGCGTGTTCGCGAAGGCGCTCGCCGAGGGCGGCACGAGCTTCGACGCCCAGTACGTGAACGTCAACGGTGAGTCGGGCTACTTCGCGCACTCCCTCAACGCGTACGGTCAGCACGGCAAGCCGTGCCCGCGCTGCGGCACGGCGATGGTGCGCGAGTCGTGGATGAACCGCAACTCCCACTTCTGCCCCCGCTGCCAGCGGCTTCGCTGAGTGTGCGACGCTCATGGCTCGTCCCGCCGGGTCGATCAGGGTCACCGACGACGCAGTAGTGTGAGTGCCGAGAGCCCACGATGACCCCGCACCCGCCAGCATCCGCGCGCCGCGACGCGACAGCGCTGGCGGGTCTGCGTGTAGCCGACTTCTCCCGCGTGCTCGCCGGGCCCTACGCGACCATGCTCCTCGCTGACCTCGGCGCCGACGTCATCAAGATCGAGAGCCCCGCAGGCGATGACACGCGCACCTGGATCCCGCCCGTCGACGCCAGCGGCCGCGGCACCTACTTCGCCTCCGTCAATCGCAACAAACGCTCCACGATCTGCGACCTCGCCACTGAGAAGGGGCGCGCCCGTGCCCTCGCGCTTGTCAGCACAGCGGATGTCGTCGTCGAGAACTTCAAGCCCGGCACCATGGAGAGGTTCGGGCTCGGTTACGAGCACCTCCGCGAGTTGAACCCCGGGCTCGTCTTCTGCTCCATCACCGGGTTCGGCTCGGGGGAGGGCGCCGCGCTGCCCGGCTACGACCTGCTCGTACAGGCGGTCGGCGGACTCATGAGCATCACGGGACCAGCGGACGGCGAACCCACCAAGGTCGGCGTGGCACTTGTCGACGTACTCACCGGGCTCCACGCCGTCGTCGGGATTCAGGCCGCTCTTGAGAATCGGCACCGCACCGGTCGGGGCCAGCGCGTCGATGTCAATCTGCTCTCGACCCTGCTCGCCTCGCTCGTCAACCAGTCCACCGGCACACTCGCCACCGGTGAGGTCCCACCGCGACTCGGCAACGCCCACCCGAGCATCGCCCCCTACGAGTCGTTCCGGGCGAGCGACGGCTCACTCATCATCGCCGTCGGCAACGATCGCCAGTTCACGGCCCTCTGCCGGGTGCTCGGCGACCCGGTCGGCACCGGGTCAGGAAACGGTCTCAGCGACGACGCGCGATTCGCGACGAACAGCGGCAGGGTATCCCACCGTGCGGAGCTTGTCCGTGCGATCGAGTTCCGACTCGCTGCGAACACCGTGGCCCACTGGGTCGATGCGCTCACCGCAGCCGGGGTTCCTGCGGGGCCTGTCAACAGCATCCGCGATGCCCTTGATCTTGCCGAGAGCCTCGGCCTCGACCCCGTTGTCACCATCGGCGCGGGTGACCGCCAGCAGCGTCTCATGGCCAACCCGATCGGGCTCTCCGACACACCGCCCACCTACCGTGCCGCTCCGCCCGACCTCGGCGAGCATGGAGGCGCCACCTGGCTGGGTGACGCGAGTAACGGGTGAAGTCGCGCACGTTCGCCACCGCATTCCCCACGATCGGTGGCAACTTCGGCGAGAGGCTAGGCGATGGCCGCTGAGTTCCGGGGTCGCCGTGTGCTGAATGCTGTACCGACCACGAGGGCAACGATCGCCGCGATCAGCCCGACGCCACTGAGCAGGTAGAGCGGCGCAGCGAGTGCAAACGACGCCTCAGCATGCCACGGGTGAAACGTGTCCCCCACGGAGTTCAGGTTGCCGAAGGAGGCAAAGAAGTAGGCGGGGGCACCACCGGTAAGGAGGCATACGTCCTGCGTGATGATTCACCGGTGACGGTCGAGGTGCGCGAACTCATCGACTTCACAAACACGGTTCTCGCTACGCAGGATTTCACGGTCAGCGGGTAGCGGAGCGTCAGGCGTGAGGTCGTCATGCGTGAGTGCGACTACCTGCTCTGATACGCGTCCATGCGGTGTGCGATCGAGACCACCTCGATGACGAGCCGGTAGTCGAGTATCCGGTAGATGATTCGATACTCTCCTCGTCGGGCTGAGTACAGGGGTGCCAGGGGCTCGCGCAGTGGCTTGCCGACGCGACGCGGATTGCTCCGCAGCGCGCCCATGATGAACTCGAACGCCGCTGCCGCTATTTTCTCGGGCAGGTCGACCTCGAGCGCTCGCCGTGCGGCGCGACTGAAGACGACCTCGTAGGCTTCGCTCACGCGGTGAGCCGGCCCCGGGCACGCATCGCTTCGCGTACGTCGTCGGCAGAGTGTGCTTCGCCGGATGCGAGATCGGCGAGCCCCTGCTTGATGAGTTCTACCTCGCTGAGGTTGCTGAGGATATCCACCGTTTCCAGCAGAGAGTCGTATTCATCGGCGCTGAGCAAAACGGCGACCCGACTGCCGTTGCGCGTCACGTCGAAGCGTTCGTGCGTTGTTGTGGCCGACTCGATGATGCGAGAAAGGTTGGCGCGGGCATCCGCGAGCGAGATCGTCGTCATGTACAGAATTCTAGCTGATTTCGGTTTGGCGCGGGCTAGATCGTTTGGCTCGTCTAGGTAGCGGTCCGTTTGCGGCGCCATCGCCTGCCGACGCCAAGTAGGGTCGATTCCATGAGCGAGACCACCCGCGAAACCCCCCGCACCGCCGAAGACCTGCTCGGGCTCACCGGCCTCATCACGGCTGAGGAGCGCGAGTGGCAGCTGAAGGCGCGCACGTTTGCGACGGAGCGCATCCTGCCCACGATCGATGGCGACTTCGAGGCGAAGGAGTTCCGCAAGAACCTGGTGCCAGAGCTCGGGGAACTGGGGGTGCTCGGCATGAGCCTCGACGGTTACGGCTGCGCGGGTGCGGGGCCGGTCAGCTACGGCCTCGTCTGCCACGAGCTCGAGGCGGCCGACTCGTCGTGGCGCACCTTCGTGTCGGTGCAGGGCTCGCTCGCGATGACCGCGATCCACCGCTTCGGCTCCGAGGAGCAGAAGCAGCAGTGGCTGCCGGGCATGGCCAAGGGCGAGTTGATCGGATGCTTCGCCCTGACCGAGCCGCACGGTGGCTCCGACCCGGCCAGCATGAAGACGACGGCCAAGCGCGACGGCGACGACTGGATCATCAAGGGTCAGAAGCGCTGGATCGGGCTCGCCTCGATCGCGGATGTCGCGATCGTGTGGGCACGCACCGACGAGGGCGTGCGCGGTTTCGTGGTTCCCACCACCACGGTCGGCTTCCGGCCGCTCGACATCGTCAACAAGATGTCGCTGCGCGCATCCATTCAGTGCGACCTGTACTTCGACGACCTGCGGGTGCCCGCAGACGCTCTGCTGCCTGAGGCAGTCGGGCTCGCCGCCGCGTTCTCGTGTCTCGATGAGGCCCGCTACGGCATCATCTGGGGTGCGCTCGGGGCAGCCCGCGTGTGCCTCGACGCCGCGGTCACGCGCGCCACGACGCGCGAGACGTTCGGTGCTCCGGTGGCGTCACACCAGCTCGTGCAGCACAGCCTCGCGGAGGCGTTCGTCGAGTACGAGAAGGGGATGCTGCTGGCCCTGCACCTGGGCCGACTCAAGGAGAAGGGGCCGGTGCCGCCTGAGCAGATCAGCATCGGCAAACTCAACTCGGTGCGGGAGGCGATCGCCATCGCCCACGCCGCGCGCGGCATCCTCGGCGGCGACGGGGTGACGACCGAGTTTCCGGTGATGCGGCACCTCGCCAACCTCGAGTCGGTGCGCACCTATGAGGGCACGGACGAGATCCACACGCTCGTCGTCGGCCGTGCCCTCACCGGTGTCGACGCGTTCCGCTAGCTGGCGGTCTCGACGGCCTTCTTCCAGCCGCCGCCGTACCCGACCGCGACGAAGCCCATGGCCTCGTTCACCTCGAGCATGGGACGGTTCTCCTCCGCGTTGAAGGTCGTCACCGCCGGGTGCCCAGGATGCGTGTGGTCCAGGTACCGCAGGTTGGCGAGCTTGAGCAGCATCCCGAGCCGGTGCCCGCGGTGCTCCTTGAGCACGAGGGTGTCGTTCTGCTGCACCGGCCGCTCGATCTCCGGCGGCATCGAGAGCTCGGTGAAGCCCGCGATCTGACCCGACGCCGCGTGCACGGCGAGGGTCGTGAGCACGACACGCGGGCTCTCGAGATTGAGCGCCTCGTGCGAGCGCACGCGCTCGTCGGTCCACTCCTCCTCGGCGAAGTCGAGCCCTGCCGACGGGGCGTCGGTGCTCATCCGGCGGCGCAGCAGGCCGAGGCCGCTGATCCACTTCTCGGGGCACGGGCCCGCGAAGCGCTCCAGGTGGTATTCGCCCGCCTTGCTCTCGGCGTCTCCGAGCATCCGGTCGAACGCGTCCGCGTCGAGCGGCAGGTCGAGTCGGCTCATCCTCTCGACCTGCTCGAGACGGAACCCGCGAGCGAGCAGGAACCGCGTTTCGGGGTTGGCCAGGGGCACCGAGCCGAAGCCCGTCGGTGACGGCAGCGTCTCCGGGTCAGTGGAGCGTGAGTGCAGGATGTAGCTCTGCAGAACTCCGCGCCCGTCGGCCTCCGCGAACTCGACGAGCCGGTCGTAGAGGGCCGCGCCGATGCCACGACGCCGGAACGTCGGCAGCACCTCGACGGTGAGCCACGCATCCGTCGCCCCGTCTTCGATGGGGGCTTCGTAGATGGCGCGCCCGACGATGCGGCCGTCGAGTCGCGCGACGATGCACGTCTGCGGGTAGTACTCGTCGTGGTAGTACGGCAGCAGTTCGGCGGGTTCGTAGTTGAGATCGCGGCTGCCGACGACGTCGGCCTCGATCTCGTTGCGCACGCGCACCATTTCGATGAAATCGGCGGCGTCAGGGTCGGTGATTGACGCCGGGATCGTCAGAGTGTCGATCGTGAAAGTAGTCACAATTCTTCCTTGGTGTGAAGTGTGGTTCGTGGTTCTGAGAATCCGAGAGATATCGGTGGGCTTGCACAGGCGTCAGAGTGTGCAAAGCCGATCAGAATACATCGGCGGGGTGGGCATGCTCGCAGAGCGTTGTCGAACCGTTGTCTATCGCCCGGTAGGCGCTGACAGTGGGTGCGCGTCGGGTACCGTAGTCGAATGATGTCGGCAGGGTCGAGGGGGGCACCGCGGTGTACCTGAAGAGCCTCACCCTCAAGGGGTTCAAGTCCTTCGCACAGCCGACCACCTTCGCCTTCGAACCGGGTGTGACCTGTGTCGTCGGCCCGAACGGTTCCGGCAAATCGAACGTCGTCGACGCGCTCGCCTGGGTCATGGGGGAGCAGGGTGCGAAGACGCTGCGCGGCGGCAAGATGGAGGACGTCATCTTCGCCGGCACCGCCACCAAGGGACCCCTCGGTCGCGCCGAGGTGCTGCTGACGATCGACAACTCCGATGGGGCGCTGCCGATCGAGTACACGGAGGTGACGATCAGCCGCACCCTGTTCCGCAACGGCGGCAGCGAGTACGCCATCAACGGCGAGGCGTGTCGGCTGCTCGACGTGCAGGAGCTCCTCAGCGACTCCGGGCTTGGGCGTGAGATGCACGTCATCGTCGGGCAGGGTCAGCTCGACCAAGTGCTGCACGCGAGTCCCGAAGATCGCCGCGGGTTCATCGAGGAGGCTGCGGGCATACTCAAACATCGCCGCCGCAAGGAGAAGACCCTGCGCAAGCTGGAGGCGATGCAGGCGAACCTGACACGCCTCAGCGATCTCGCCGGAGAGATCCGGCGCCAACTGAAACCACTCGGTCAGCAGGCGGAGATCGCCCGCGAGGCGCAGTCGATCGCCGCGATCGTTCGGGATGCTCGCGCCCGCCTCCTCGCCGACGAGCTCGTCACCCTGCGCACCGCGATCGCCGACTTCGCGAAGAGCGAGTCGGAGCGCAAGACCGAGCGGCTCGTGCTGCAGGAGCAGCTCGACCAGAACAAGCTGCGCGAGCAGCGCATCGAGCAGGAGCAGCAGTCCGACGCGGTCGACCAGGCGCGCCGCACCGCGTTCGGCCTTGAGCAGGTTCACGAGCGGCTGCGCGCGCTCTACACGCTTGCAAACCAGCGCATCGCTCTGCTGGGCGACCAGGCCGAGTCGACAGAGTTCGTCGTAGGTGTCTCCGAGCAGCAGGTTGCCGAGGCGCGTGCGGAGGCGGTGCGGCTCGAGTCCACCGTGGTGGAGGCAGAGGCCACCTGGCAGGACAGGCAGAGCGATACCGAGAGGGCTCGCGCCAACCTGGCCGCCCTCGACGAGGAGCTTGCTCTGCAGGCATCCCTCGTCTCGCAGCACGAACTGGACCTGTCGCGCCTCGCGGGCGCGGTCGAATCCGCCGCCTCCACCCTCGCGGCCGTTCGGGGTGAGGTGCTGCGTCAGCAGAACGCGCTCGATGCGGCCAAGCAGCGACATGCGGATGCGACCCAGCAGCTCGCCGAGGTTGAGGCGGAGGTCGGCTCGGTGGAGACCGACACCGAACTCGACGACGCCTACGAGGCGGCGGGGGCCGAGGTCACGGCCGTGGAGGCGGCGATCGAGACCCTGCGTGAGCGGCTCCACGGACTCGAGCGCGAGAGGGATGCCCTCGCCGCCCGGTCGGGAGCTCTCTCTCGGGCGCTCGAGGTGAAGGACGGCGCGACCCAGCTCGCCGCCGCCAACGTCGCCGGTGTGCGCGGGATCGTCGCCGACCACGTGACCGTGTCGGCCGGTTTCGAGGCGGCGATCACGGCGGTGCTGGGCTCGCTCGCCGAGGGGGTGCTCGCCGACGACGCCGACTCCGCGGTGCGTGCGCTCGAGCACGCGAGGTCGAAGGATTTCGGCCGCGTCGAGGTGGTCATCGCGTCGAGCTCTGCGGATGCGCCGATGTGGCCGACGCTGGCCGGCGTCGTTCCAGCGTCGAGCGTGGTGAAAGCACCCGAGGGTGTGCTCGGTATCCTCAGCCACGTGGCCGTAGCCGACGATCTTGCGGCGGCGCGCGCCGCACGCGAGCCGATCGCGAAGGCGGGGCTGCGCCACGTCACCCTCGTGACGAAGGCGGGGGAGGTGCTCACCGAGCACGTGCTGCGCGGCGGTTCCGGGGGCAAGCAGGGCCGCATTGAACTCATTGCCGAGCGGGATGCCGCGGCTCAGCGACTGCGTGAGGTTGAAGCCCTCAGCGTCTCTGCTCGCGACGACCTCACAGCAAAGCGCACCGTGCTCGACGAGTCCCGCAGGGCCGCGGCCCTCGCGCTCAGCGCTCTCCGCGACTTCGACGCGCAGCTCGCGAGCAAGACCGAGAAGCTCAACCGTGCCCGCGTCGGTGTCGAAGCGGCTCTCGCCGAAGCCGAGCGCCTCGAGCGCGGCCTCGCCCTCGCGACCACCGCTGTCGACGAAGCCACCATCGCCCACACCCACGCCGTTGCCGCGCACGACAACGCCGAGGCGGCACCCAAGCCGATCCTCGACGTCACCGAGCGTGACGCCCTCGCCACCGAGGTCGACTCCCAGCGCGAACTCGAACTCGAGGCCCGGCTTGCCCTCGAAACGGCGCGCGAGCGGGTGCGCTCCGAGCAGGAGCGCGCCGACGCCCTCGCCCGCACCCTCGAGAACGAGCGGGCGGCGGCGCAGGAGGCCGCGCGGCGGTCCGTCATCCGTCGTCACCGTCTTGAGCGCGCGGAGCGCGTCGTCACGGCCTTGCCCGCTGTGCTCGACGCTGTTGACCGCTCCGTCGCTCAGGCGCGCGTTCAGCTCGCATCGCGTGAGGCGGAGCGCAGCGAGCAGAACGAGCAGCTTGCCGCGCTGCGCAAGGACGAAGCCGAACTGCGGATGCGGCTCACCACGGTGAGCGAGAGCGTGCAGGGTCTTGAGATGCAGATCTACGAGAAGAAGCTGCACGCGAACGCGCTCGTCGACCGTGCCCTCGAGGAGCTCGGTCTCGTCGAGGATGTTCTTGTCGCCGAGTATGGCCCGGAAGTCCCCGTGCCCGCTGAGGACCCGGATGCCGAGGACCCGGATGCCGACACCAGCACCCCGTTCGTGCGGGCGGAGCAGGAGGCCAGGCTCGCGACGTTCGAGCGCAAACTCGCGCAGCTGGGCCGGGTCAACCCGCTCGCGCTGGAGGAGTTCGCGGCGCTCGAGCAGCGGCACAAGTTCCTCACCGACCAGCTCGCCGACCTGACCAACACGCGCAAAGACCTGCTGACGATCATCGACGAGCTCGACGACCGCATGAAGGACATCTTCAAATCTGCGTTCGATGACACGAAGGCGGCGTTCAACGAGGTCTTCCCGGTGCTCTTCCCGGGCGGCACCGGAAGCATCCGTTTGACAGACCCCGACGAGCTGCTCACCACAGGCATCGAGGTGAACGTGAAGCCGGCGGGCAAGAAGATCGAGCGGCTGTCACTGCTGTCGGGTGGTGAGCGCTCGCTTGCGGCGATCGCACTGCTCGTGGCGATCTTCAAGGCGCGCCCCAGCCCGTTCTACATTCTCGACGAGGTGGAGGCCGCGCTCGACGACGCCAACCTGGGTCGTCTGCTGAGCATTTTCGAGGAGCTGCGCAGCAATTCGCAGCTCATCATCATCACCCATCAGAAGCGCACCATGGAGATCGCAGATGCCCTCTACGGGGTGTCTATGCGGCAGGATGGCGTGAGTGCAGTCGTCGGCCAGCGCGTCGCTCACGACTGATTAGGTGGCGCAGTTGCGCCGATTTAGACTGGCGCGATGATCGACCGTCGGCGCCTGCAGCGGCGTGTTCTCCGTGGCCTCATCACGGGACAGATCCTGGGTGGTATCGGCTTCGGGGCGGTCGTGTCGGTGGGGGCCATTCTTGCCGCTGAGGTGAGCGGTTCGGATGCCTGGTCGGGCATGGCGTCAACGATGAGCACCCTGGGTGCGGCGCTGTTCGCGATTCCGATGGCGCGCGCGGCGGAGGCGCGGGGGCGACGCATATCGCTGACTCTGGGTGCCTCCTCGGCGCTCGCGGGTGTGCTGGTGGCGACCCTGGCGGCGGGGGTGGGGTCGTTCCCGCT